>JAOZNS010000003.1:0-32916 GCA_029933635.1 Candidatus Zixiibacteriota bacterium
AAATTATCAATTGGGTTTTATCGTAACCGCCTGTTTTGTAATCAAAAATAATGTGAGATATTTTTACAGGATTAAGGCCATCTCCACTTCGGGAACATCTCTATCGTTGCCCAGCAATCCAGCCTTTTCCAAGGTGCAATGGTTTGATCTTAGCAGGTTGACTTTATTTATCTTGGCGGTGATAATCGGGTTTGCCATCTTTTATTTCATCAACAAAGCTAAGACCGGAAAGGAACTTTTCATCCGCAAGATCGCTGGGTTGGAGGCGGTGGATGATGCGGTTGGTCGGGCAACCGAGATGGGAAGGAAGATAATTTATATCCCCGGGATCATGGATATGGACAGCATGCAGACCATCGCTGGAGTGACCATCCTTGGAAGGGTGGCCAAGCTGGTAGCCGAATACGAAGCCAAACTTGAGGTTCCTGTGTCGAGATCTCTGGTGATGGTAACCTGCAGAGAGGTGGTTAAGGAGGCATTTCTTAATGCTGGAAGACCGGATGCTTATAACGACAACATGGTGTATTACCTCACAGACGATCAGTTCGGCTATGCTGCGGCACTGGATGGACTCTTCTTAAGGGACAAACCTGCGGCTGTTTTCCTTCAGGGTCAGTTTTATGCGGAGTCCCTCATCTTGGCTGAGACTGCCAACTCGGTGGGAGCCATCCAAATTGCTGGAACCGCCATGCCCACTCAGCTTCCCTTTTTCGTCGCCGCCTGCGATTATACCCTAATAGGAGAGGAGCTATTTGCCGCCTCAGCCTATCTTTCTAAGGATCCCAAGCTTTTGGGAAGCCTCAAAGGACAGGATGTGGGCAAGCTCATATTTCTTTTAACCATACTGGTAGGGGTTACCCTGCTTACCCTTAATTCTCTTTTAGGATGGAATCTCCCTGATTTGACCACCATACTATTCTAAGGAGTGAAGAAAGAAAATGCGAAGAGAGGTTCCCTTAGTTTTGACCGCCATCGTGGGGCTGACTATGATAGTTGCCCATTTCATCCCGCCCTTTAACATATTGAAGGACCTTTTCGAGGATTGGTTTTTCATAATAGCCGCATTTGCCATCTATTTGGGAGTTTTAAACCTGCTTAAGGTCAATGCGGATAAGGTTTATAAAAAGGAAAGGGATTGGCCCTTTGGGGTGGTGGTGATTTTGGGGTTTCTTCTGATAACCATAGTGGGGCTATTTTTCTCCGGAGGAGCCAAGCATTTCCTTGATCCGGGCACACCTTTCTTTTATCTGTATGATCATGTCTATTATCCACTTTCTGCCACCATGTTTGCCCTTCTGGCTTTCTTTGTCGCTTCAGCCTCTTATCGAGCTTTTCGAGCAAGGAACGTGGATGCCACCATGCTCTTGGTTGCTGCTTTTGTGTTGATGTTGGGGCGGGTCCCAGTTGGAGACTGGATCAGCGCCTGGCTTCCAGAGGGATACAGGTTAGGAGATGCGGCCGATTGGATTATGGATTTTCCTCAGACGGCGGGACAGAAGGCTATCATGATCGGCATAGCCTTAGGGGTGATCTCCTCGGCACTGAGGGTCATACTTGGACTGGAGAGGACCTATATGGGAGGGGAGTGATCGAAGATGAACCAAAAGACCGACCAGAATGAAAAGAGTTTTTGGCAGACCCTTCTCAATATAGATCGAAGGATCATCTTTCTTTTCATCGCGGTTGCGGTTGCATTGCCGTTGTTCTTCAGAATTTCAATGCACATACCGGTGACTCCGGTGGCGCGAGGGGTATATGATGCCATAGAGAGCCTTCCTCCCGGCTCTAAAGTGTTAGTCTCGTTTGATTATGATCCCGGATCCATGCCGGAACTTCAGCCAATGGCTGAGGCATTCTTCCGCCATGCTTTCGGGAAGGATCTGAAGGTGATCATTATGGGACTCTGGCCGCAGGGTCCCTTGCAGGCAAACATTGCCCTAAAGGAGGTCTTCAAGGACGAGGAGATAAGGGCGAAAAATCTTCAGTATGGCATAGATTATGTCAATTTAGGATTCACCGCGGGCAACGAGGTGGTGATCGACCGAATGGGGCACAGCTTTGAGGAATCTTATCCTCAGGATAGCAGGGGAACGCCCCTTTCTCAAATTCCCCTGATGAGAGGCGTGAGGAGCTATGACAACATTGATCTGATATACAATCTTTCTGCCGGCTATCCGGGGACCCAGGAATGGGTGCAATATGCGGTGGACGTTTTTCATGTGAAATTGGTTGCAGGCAATACCGCAGTTCAAGCACCCTCCATGTATCCTTATGTTCAGACGGGTCAACTGCTGGGGGTTCTGGGTGGGATGAAGGGTGGAGCTGAATACGAGGTTGCCATAGGGCGACCGGGAAAAGCAGTAAGATATATGTTCTCTCAAGCCATAGCTCATGCGGTGATCTGTCTGTTCATCATCATAGGTAACTTGGCTTTCTTCTCGCTGAAAAAGAAGAGATCTTAGCTGGAGGTTGACCATGAGTGGAGAAGCTGTGGGATTGTGGATCGGTGCCCTTTTGACCCTGGGAATTTTCAGCTTTCTATATAAAGATAACCCCTTCTATAAATTCTCCGAAGCTTTGTTTGTGGGCGTATCTGCTGGCTATTGGTTCGTGGTCACTTACTTCAATTACTTTTTACCCAAATTGGTGGATAACCTGACTTTGGCTTATACCGAGCTGGTCACCCATGGGAGGGTGGACTATCACTGGGTTTACTTGGTGGGAGGAGCGCTGGGGATCTTGATGCTTTTGAGGCTTCTGCCCAAGGTGGGGTGGTTGTCCCGATGGTCTTTGGCTTTTGTGGTGGGAACCACCGCTGGACTGCAATTCACCCGTTACCTGCAGAGCAACGGAATAATTCAGGTGAAGGGAACCATTCTTCCCTTATTTGTTGGGGGAGATCTGCATGCCACCATCGGCAACATTGTGATCGTGGTAGGAACATTCTGTGGCTTGATCTATTTCTTCTTCTCCAAGGAACATAAAGGCGCCTTTGGCGGAGCCGCTCGGTTGGGAGTATGGTTTTTGATGATTACCTTTGGAGCCTTATTCGGATACACGGTGATGAGCCGTATGTCGCTTTTGATCGGGAGGATGTATTATCTTTTCCATTATTGGTTAGGTTTGATCGGATAAGTTGGTTAAAGCGTTTAAGAGGAACGTAGATCGGATCGTTAAATTTTTTGGTTGCAAACACCCCATTTTGGTCACTGGTAGAAGAGGTGATGATGAAAAACAGAGTTGTTTTTTGCAATAAGTTTTTGTCAAGCTTGGTGGTGGGACTTTGGTTTCTCCTTCTGATGGGGACCTCTTGGGCTCAACAGGCTCAGAGGATCTCAGCTGAAGATTCGTTGGCGCTGTTACCTTCCCCTCCTACTGAGGTGATGGCGAAAGATGCTCCCAATGATGGGGGACATGCTCTTTTGGTCACCTGGAAGCTTTCAGCTGACGATGGGGCAGGCAGAAACAACGTGATCTCTTATGAGATATTAAGATCGGATAATCCGGACTCCGGTTTTGTGGTAAGGGGAATGGTGCCCGCGGGAACAAATACTTACAAGGATGAAGGGGTTAAGGAGAAGGATTCGGAGAATTATTTCCCCAGTCACAAAAATTTTTACTACAAGGTAAGGGCCAATGCAGAGAGGGGCTCATCCGAATCTGAGGTTTCCCCGCCAGCTTATGCTTATGGTCAGCTATTTCACACCGGCAAGACGGTAATCTTTGTGGCTTGTGTGCTCTTCTCGGTCTTCACCGTGATCTTTATCAGAAAAGCCAAGCGGGGAGAGGAGCTTTATGTGCGTCCCATTGCAGGAATCTCCGCTGTGGACGAAGCTATAGGCAGAGCGACCGAGATGGGAAAGCCGATCCTTTACATTCTGGGATTGGGAACGGCAGCGGAGATCGCAACAATCGCTTCCTTCACCATACTCTCTCGCATAGCCAAGATGACCGCAGAATATCGGACCCCCATTTTGGTTCCCTGCAGGGATCCCATAGTGATGATGGTGGCCCAAGAGACGGTGAAAGCCGCTTATCTGGATGCGGGAAGACCGGATATGTATAAGGAGGAAAACATCTACTACATCACCTCCATGCAGTTCGCCTATGTGGCCGCGGTGAACGGAATCATGTTGAGGGAAAGGCCGGCGACCAACTTCTATATGGGAAAATTCTATGCCGAATCTCTGATCCTGGCAGAAACCGGATCGGTGGCAGGGTCCATTCAGATCTCTGGCACAGATGAGATCGCTCAGATCCCCTTCTTCGTGGCCGCCACCGACTATACCTTGATTGGAGAGGAACTTTACGCCGCCTCCGCTTACTTGGGCAGAGAACCATTACTTTTGGGTTCGCTTAAGGCTCAGGATTGGGGAAAGGCTTTGGTGATGATCAGCCTGATCTTGGGGGGGCTGGCGGCAACGTTTTCCCTTAATTTCTTTGTAAACCTGTTTGCGATAAAACTTTAATCATCCAAGGGGTTTTAAGCATGCGTGGACAGCTTCCCGTCGTAATCGTCTTCATCTCGGGCGTGTTCATGGCCGTTCAATACTTCATTCCCCACGATGCGGGAGTATTCTTTTATGAGTATGGATTGGATTGGATCATTGTCATCGGAGTCTTTGCCATGCTTTTGGGCATCTGGAGCCTGTTTCGAGTTCAACTGGATAAGGTGACCAAGAAAGCTCCCGGGTGGGGATATAGCGTGGTGGCTTTGGGCGGGCTTTTTTTCATGCTGATCGGCGGTCCCTTATGGGGGATCGAGGAGGGAACCCCTTTTATGCAGGTCTTCTGGTATATCTATACCCCCATTCAAGCCACCATGTTTTCCCTCTTGGCCTTCTATATCGCCTCTGCCGCCTATCGGGCTTTTCGGGCTAGAACCGTTCTGGCAACCATTCTGCTTCTGACCGCATTGGTGATCATGCTTCGTTTGATCCCCTTAGGACCCATCTCCGGTCCAAATCAGAAGTTAGCCACTTGGATCTTAATGGTTCCCAGCATGGCAGCCAATCGAGCCATCTTGATCGGGATAGGGTTGGGAATTGTAGCCACCTGTTTGAAGATCATCTTGGGGATTGAGAGAGCATATATGGGGCACGATTAAGTTGTTGGAGGCAAAAAATGGATTTTTATGAAAGATTGATGAATTTGGATCGAAGGTGGGTTTATCTGGTGGTGGGTATAGCGGTAATCATCCCGGTTTTAAATCCCTTTCGGGTGCCCGTTTTCGTCACCCAAGAGGTTAAAGCTATTTACGATTTTGTGGAGAGCCTGGAGCCGGGAGATATTCTCTTTCTGGCGATTGATTATGATCCCCAAGCCATGGCAGAGGTTCATCCCATGGCAAGAGCCATCATGCGCCAATGTTTTTCCAAGGATATCAAACTCATCATTTCCGCGCTTTCGCAGAATGGACCAGGGATGGCGGAGCAATTGATAAGTGAGGTGGCAAAGGAGTATAATAAGAAGAGCGGAATAGATTATTGCTATCTGGGGTATAAGCCTTATTTCGGCTTGGTCATTCTGGCGATGGGGCAGAATTTTAGAATTCCCTTTCCAGAGGACTACTATGGGGTTCCATTGGATTCCCTCCCCATGATGCGGGGCGTCAGAAATTATGATGATGTTAAAGGGGTAATTGATATCTCCTCCGGCAACATAACCGATGCTTGGATCATATATGGCAATGGACGGTACAACGTTAAATTAGCCATCGGGGTTACCGGAGTGATGACCGCCAATTATTATCCATTTTTAGCCTCCGGACAGATATTCGGTTTGATGGGAGGGCTTAAGGGGGCCTCGGAGTATGAGGCTCTCTCCAAAAAGGGAGATAGAGCCATCAAGATGATGAGCATCCAGACCACAGCTCACATCGTCATCATCCTGTTCATCGTGGCGGGCAACATCGGCTACTTCATGTCCCGAAGAAGGAAGGGAAAGTAAGGAGGAGAGAATGGATCTGGGGACAATAATCTGGAACACCGTGGCACTTTTCTTGACCTTGTGTATATTTTCCTTCCTCTATAAGGATAATCCCTTTTATAAATTCGCAGAACATCTGGTGGTGGGAGTATCAGCCGGTTACTTCGCCATCATCCTTTTCTATAACGGCTTCATTCCCAAGGTCTGGATACCTGTGGTCAAAAAGGGAGAGTGGTGGTATCTTTTACCGGCCATCCTTGGCTTTATGACCTGGACTCGTTTTTCGAAAAAATGGTCCTTTATCTCCCGGTTCTCCATCGCCTTTTATATGGGGATTGCGGTGGGCGTGGCTATGCCCTTGGAGATGCAACAGCGAGTGATTAAGCAACTTCACGCCAGCATGTTGCCCGTATATTTCACCAACGTGCAAGGTTTCTGGAACCTTCTTATTATTCTGGGGGTACTTTGTGGGTTGATTTATTTCTTTTTCTCCATGGAACACAAAGGAGTTGTGGGAGGAGCGGCCAGGCTTGGGATCTGGATTCTGATGATTGGATTCGGTGCAGGATTTGGATTGACCGTGATGGGAAGAATTTCCCTTCTGGCAGATAGAATAGAGTTCATGCGCGAATGGTATCTTATGCTAACCCAATTCATCTCCGGGGGGTGAGGCCTCATTTATTGTTAGTTTAATTTTATCAGAATAAACTCTAATTTCTTTTGCCCTAAATATTCTTCACACGATTATGGAGCCTGATGAATCAGGCAACTGCAATTTCCTTCTCTTTGTATGAAGATTCTTACCCGTTTGAAACCATTTCTTTTCTTTTTCCTTCTGACGCTTTTGATGGATCCATCACTATCAGTTGCTGGGGAGGATTTGTCTAAGAGTTGGTTTAACCCTCACCGGGTAAACATGCTTTTGTTTTTGATCTTCTTTTTTGCGGTGATAATCTTTTTTATCGATCGAGCCAAAAAGGGCAAAAGTCTTTTCATCCGGAGGATTGCCGGATTGGATGCCATAGAGGAGGCGGTGGGAAGAGCCACAGAGATGGGCAAGCCGGTGCTTTATATCTCCGGAATAGAGGATGTGGACAATATTCAAACTGTAGCCTCCATGATAATTTTGGGCAACGTTGCCAAGATGGTGGCAAGCTATGATACCCCTTTGCTTGTTCCCATATGCCGACCTTTTGTGGTTCCGGTGGCGGAGGAGAGGGTGAAGGAGGGGTATGCCGCTGCTGGCAGACCGGAGGCATATAACCGAGACAACGTTCGTTATATCTCCGATGAACAGTTCGCCTATGCGGCTGGAGTTCAGGGGATGATGCTTCGCGATCGCCCAGCGGCTAACCTGATGTTTGGTTCCTTTTTTGCTGAATCCCTGATGTTGGCTGAAACCGGTTTTCTGGCTGGCGCCATTCAGGTGGCAGGCACAGCCAACATTCATCAACTCCCCTTCTTTGTGGTGGCATGCGATTATACCATAATTGGGGAGGAACTTTTCGCTACCAGTGCCTACCTTTCCAAGGAGCCCAAGCTCTTGGGAAGCCTGAAAGGATCGGATTTAGCCAAAGCCATAATCATGGTGATTTTAGCCTTAGGCGCTATCCTGGAGACAGCCGGGATAACTCATTTCACACGCTGGTTTTTTATCGAATAAAATTTTTTAACACAGGGTAAGTCTTACGGAAAGATAAGTCAATTTATTACAAAGGGGTTTGGATGAGACGTGAGATCCCCATGGCGATCTGCTTTCTGGCTGGCTTGTCATTCATCCTGGAATATTTCATTCCCCATCATAAGGTCCTTTCAATCTTTGAGACCTTCCGTCAGTGGGCCATAATCGTCATTGCTTTCGCCTATGTGTTAGGGATAGCCAATATAGTAAGAATCAACTATCATGTGATCCAGAAAAAGGGAAGGGACTGGCCCTATAAGATAATCCTGGTGATCTGCCTTTTCTCCATGATCACTGTGGGGGTTTTTGGTGGCACAGGAGAGGGAACCGTTTTCGATTGGGTCTACTATCACGCTCAGTATCCTTTACAGGCAACCATGTTTTCGCTTCTGGCATTCTTCATCGCCTCGGCGGCATTTCGGGCCTTTAGGGTCCGGACCTTTCATGCATCCCTTCTGGCGGCAACCGCCATTTTGGTGATGATCGGAAGGGTGCCGGTGGGAGAGAGCATATGGAGGCATTTCCCCGACCTGACCGAGTGGATAATGAACGTCCCTCAACTGGCCGGGAAAAGAGCCATCATGATCGGCGCGGCTCTGGGTGCCATTTCAACTGCGCTTAAGGTTCTAACCGGTTTGGAAAGAACCTATCTGGGGGGAGAATAGGAAACTCTTGTGGGAATTTAAAGATGATTTATCTTTTAACTTTGGCATAGGTGAGGAAGGGCCAGAATCCTTCGAGGAAAAGAAGTGAAGAAATTTATGGAAAAACTTGAGCGGCTGGATAGAAGGGTGATATTTGTCTTTATTGCTATCTCCGTCGCTTTACCCTTACTTTTTCCGGTGTATTTGGATTTTTCCGTCACCCCCCCGGTTCAAAGTTTTTATGATGCTATAGAGAAGCTTCCTCCGGGCTCCAAGGTGTTGGTCTCCTGTGATTATGACCCCGGCTCCATGCCGGAGCTTTTTCCCATGAACGTGGCGGTATTTTATCATCTCCTCTCCCGGGATCTTAAGGTCATCACCATTCAGCTTTGGGCCACCGGCACCCTTTTGGCAGAGCGAGCCATGACTGAGGTTTTAAAGGAGTTCCCGGAGAAGAAATATGGGCAGGACTGGGTGAATCTGGGGTTCAAGGAGGGAAGAGAGGTGGTGATGGTCTCAATGGGGACCAGCATACCGAAAACCTTTCCCACCGACTCACGTGGAAGCAAAGTGGAGGATATCCCCATCATGGAAGGGGTGAAAAATTTTGATGATTTCGCTCTTTTGGTGAATATATCTGGCGGTTTGCCGGGGACCAAAGAATGGGTGCTTCAGGTGCAATCCAGATACCATGTGAAGCTGGGCTCCGGATGCACGGCGGTCAGCGCACCGGAGTTTTACCCCTATGTTCAATCAGGACAACTGGTGGGGCTTTTGGGGGGAATGAAGGGGGCGGCTGAATATGAGAAGTTGGTGAAAAGACCTGGAACCGCACAAAGAGGAATGGACGCTCAGTCGGTCTCACATATCGTGGTCTTTTTGTTTATCCTGATCGGGAACATTGCCTATTTCTCAGTCAAGGGAACCAGGAAAAGACTTAAAGTTTCACGATAGTGCTTAAGTTTGAGTCGGGAGTAGAAGTTCATGCCGATAGAGGAAACAATAGGAATCTGGGTGGGTGCCTTTTTGACCCTGTGTATATTTTCCTTCCTGTATAAGGATAATCCCTTTTATAAGCTGGCCGAACACATATTTGTGGGGATATCTGCAGGATACTGGGCTACACTGGAATGGCATAACGTCTTTCTACCTAATCTATGGAAACCACTTACCCAGGAAGGAAGGCTTCTTCTTCTGGTTCCCTTCGCCTTTGGAATTTTGCTTTTCGGACGTTTCACCAAAAAATATAGCTGGCTTTCCCGCTGGTCCATGGCGCTGATCATCGGAATCTATGCAGGAATAACCATAGTGGGCTATGGATCAGGAGATCTGATACTTCAGATTCACGCCAATTTGCTTCCCTTGTGGACCGACGATTGGTTCACCTCCTTAAATAATATCCTATTAACCGTTGGGGTGATAACCGGTCTGATCTACTTCTTCTTCTCCAAGGAACACAAGGGACTCTTTGGGGCCGGAGCCAAAGTAGGCATCTGGTTTCTGATGATCTCCTTTGGGGCTTCATTTGGCTATACGGTCATGTCCCGTATGTCTCTTCTGATCGGCAGAATATACTTTCTTTTAGGAAACTGGCTCCATCTTTTGGAGTAATTCCCGGCCACCTGAAATCGTTGGTGTTCAACTGGGGCAATCTTATCTTTTCGACGACACGATTATGAACAAAGACATCCCCGGCTTATCAGGAGGAGTTTCTCATTTCGCTTTTGGAGAAGGTGTGGGTCTTTCTTATTTAGGTTGGGAGATTTAATGTAAGTTATTGTATTTGAGAGTCAAATAAAAAAGCATCAACTCTTAGCGAAAAAGATCAGTCTAAAAGGGTGAGGTTGAAAATCACTCTTTTTTTGCTTTTTCTATCTTTCCCTCACCCTAACCCTCTCCCCAAGGGGAGAGGGAACTAACTGTAAATCTATCAACCTTGTGGGTTTTAAATCATGAAGGTGCGACCTGAAATACGAAAGAACCGGAAATGCCAGGTCTTTCGCATTTTCCCCAAGATTAAAATGAAAAGGAACAGATCTTTCAATTATCCCCATAGGGGGAGAGGTTCTAAGATCCTGCGCCTGATGATTTTGGATAGGGGCGAATCTGAAGATTTTCTCTTTTGATTCGGTCAGTTGACTCAAATGAGGTGGAGTTAAAGCTCTACCCCTACATAAACTACGCCAGCACAATATGGACCACCTCCAGGAAATTTCATTCGAAGCTACATTTTTATTTCTCTCGCCCTAACAACAACCTGCAAAGAACTCTTTTGAGAATGACCCAAAACGTTTAAGCCATTTCCGCAGGATTCAAATGAAGAGGTTTTTTACTCCATCTCATAAATGAATTTAAAAAAAAGCCCCGCCGTTTAAAGGCGGGGCCTGTCGCAAAGGAGGCATTGAGGGTCACTAAAGGAGGTATAAGATAGACGGTCATTCTTTCGAAATCTGCCAATCGGTATGTTTCGAAAAATAATCTTATATTTTCATCCCTCGTTTTGTTTCCTCAAAAAAGTGGGAACCTCCCAGTCATCTGCCTGATATGAGCGAACCTTGCTTCTGGATGAGACCTGGTGAGGCTTCCCCAGAGGTTCCTTTTGTTTCAGCGAGTTTTTTTCCAAAATCAGCTTGCCTGATGAGAAAAGGTCGGAGCCGGATTCGGTTTCCTCGCTTTTCAGATTATTGCCAAATCCAGTGGCGATGACCGTTACCCTGATCTCATCCTGAAGATTCTCATCTATCACCGCGCCGAAGATGATGTTGGCCTCGGTCCCCGCCGCCTCGGCAACCAAGCTGGCGGCCTCATTTACCTCAAGAAGTCCCATATTACTGTTGCCCGTGATGTTGATTAAAACAGCCTTAGCTCCATTTATGGAGACGTTATCCAGAAGGGGACTGGAGATAGCCTGGGTGGCAGCTTCCTTGGCGCGATTCTCACCGATTCCGTATCCAATGCCCATGAGCGCATCTCCCATCTCCGACATCACGGTCTTGACATCTGCAAAGTCCAGATTGATTAAGCCGGGGACGCTGATAAGGTCGGAGATCCCTTTGGTGGCTTGAAGCAGAACCTCATCTGCCATCCTGAAAGCATCGGTGAGCTTGGTATCTGGGTTGGCTAAGCTCAAAAGCTTCTGGTTGGGAATGACTATCAAAGTATCCACCTTATCCTTTAGCTCCTCAATTCCCATAAGGGCGCGGCTCATACGCTTTTTTCCTTCAAAATCAAAAGGCTTGGTTACGATCCCGATGGTTAAGGCTCCCTGATCTTTAGCCAGCTCTGCAACAATGGGACAGGCGCCGGTGCCGGTGCCACCTCCCATTCCGGCGGTGACGAAGATCATATCCGCACCCAAAAGTGATTCTGCCACCACATCCCTGTCCTCCTCAATCGCCCTTCTGCCGATCTCCGGACTGGCTCCTGCGCCTAATCCTTTGGTAAGGCGAGAGCCGATCTGGACCCTATGGGTGGCTTTGCAATTCTCCAAATCCTGGAGGTCGGTATTTATGGAGATGAAATCCACTCCCGAGAGTCCAGCGTCGATCATTCGATTGACAGCATTCCCTCCGGCCCCACCCACCCCTACCACCTTCATCCGGGCGTAATTTTCATAACTTGTGTCCAGCTCAAAAAACATAGCTTCTCCCTCCCTCTTTTGGAATTTTAAAGATATGAACTAAAAATGTTTTTCATCTTTTGAAACCATCCCTTTGCCTTCAGGCGTCCTCTTAGCTTTCCTTCTCTCATCTGTTCCCATCCGTAGAGGATCAGCCCCACTCCAGTCGAATAGATGGGGCTGGAGGCATGTTCCTCCAGACCGGCTAAGCCTTGTGGTTTTCCGGTTCGCACCGGAACATCAAATATCTTTTCTGCCAGCTCCACCATTCCTGGCATCAACGATCCTCCGCCGGTGAGAACGATTCCGGCGGTTAAAAGGTCAAAAAAGTTACTTTTTTTCATTTCTTGAAGGGTAAGGCTAAGTATTTCCTCCACCCGGGGTTCGATTATTGCGGAAAGCACAGTTCGGGAGATCTGTTGAGGCTTTCTCCCCCCCACCCCAGGAACCTCAATGGTCTCATCCGGATCCACCAGGCTGGATATGGCACAACCGTAGAGTTTTTTAATCTCCTCAGCCTGATCCACCGGCGTTCTTAGACCAATGGCCACATCGTTGGTGATGTTTTTTCCTCCTAAGCCCACCACCCCGGTGTGTCTGATGGAGCCGTCATAGAAGATGGCAAAATCGGTGGTTCCCCCTCCCAGATCCAAAAGCGCCACCCCTAACTCCTCCTCATCCGGAGACAATAGTGCGTAGCTGGTGGCAAGGGGTTGAAGCACCAGATCCTTTACCTCCACTCCAGCCTTTTTTACGCTCCGGTAGATGTTCTGAGCGGAGGTAATAGCTCCGGTGACTATATGAACCTCGGTTTCTAACCTCACCCCCACCATTCCCACCGGATCTTTGACTCCGGTTTGATCATCCACCGTGAACTCCTGAGGCAGGACATGGATGATTTCCCGATCCATGGGCAAGGCAACCGTCTTGGCAGCTTCGATAACCTTCTCCACATCCGTGGGGGTGATCTCGTGATCGGAGCCAGATACTGCGATCACCCCTCTGCTGTTGATGCTTCGGATGTGATCGCCAGCTATGCCAGCAAAGACGGAGTCCACCTTAACTCCTGCCATCATCTCCGCATCTTCCACCGCGGTAGCTATCGACTCCACGGTCCTCTCCAGGTTGATGACCACTCCCCGCTTCAGTCCTTCCGATGGACTGGTGCCAATACCAATTATCTTGGGTTGCCCGGACTCACCTATCTCTGAAATGATGGCTGCTATCTTGGTGGTCCCTATATCCAAACCGACGATTTGACTTTCATCTCCCATGTCTGCCTCTTGGTCTTAAAGGTTTTGGACTTTTGTCTGATCGGGAGGGTTTTCGCTTTTCCCTTCTGGCAAGGGAGCTTTTCTTGAGGAATCGGTCAGCACCACCTGATCATCGAATCTAAGATCCAGACATAAAAACTGGTTGACTTTGTTCTCCATGGCCAGGATGGTTTTCACCCTTCTCCATTTTTTCTTAAAATCGCCCAGCCCCATCATCACTTTGACCCCGGGCAGAAGATAGACAATTGGATCGGAAATATCTCGAAGGTTGATCTCGGCTAAAAGCTTTTCCAAATCGGGATCAGCCGAAAGCAGAGTGCTGTATAACTCCAACGCCTTTGCCACCTTAAGATTAGAACATTTCCGATAAGGTTTTAAGGCGTTCTCTGTTTTTGGATCTACCTCCTTTGACTCGATTCCGGTCACCATTGGGAGATCACGGTATAAATCCTCCTGATCTAAAGGGATGATCTCCTGATCGATCGACAGCCCACAAAATCCCCATTCCCCCAGATCAGGGAATTTGGCTGGAAGGCTGAGCCAGAGAATCGGCATCTTTTCTTGCACCTCAATCAATATGCTCTGTGGAAACCTTCTTTTTATTAAGACCCCCTTTATCCTCGGGTCCTTTTTTAGCTCTGCCTCAATCTGGGTTAAGTTCAGGCTGAAGATGTTTTTGCCCAGGCATGGTTGGACTTTTTTCATGATCTCGTTGGATGTTATCTTGTGGTTTCCCCGGATCTTAATTTCGATCACATCGAAGTTAGGGGAGTGACAAACGTATATGTAGGTTCCGCAAAATATCAATATGATCGCAACAAGGACAAAAAAAGTTCTCTTCCCGTTAGTCAAATTATTCCCTCAACTGATTTAAAAGTTGCGTTCCAGCCTTGTATACATCCCCTGCTCCCATGGTGATGACCATATCGTTTTCTCTTATCATCCGTCTCAGAAAGGAGGCCACCTTCTCTAATTGTGGAACATAAAATACATTTTTATGTCCGAGCTTCTTAGCGGAATCGGAGATGAGCTGCCCGCTCACTCCCGGTATAGGACTCTCTCGTGCGGGATAAACGTCGGTCACCACCAGCACGTCAGAAAGGAGAAGTGCTCTGCCAAATTCTTGATGGAGGTCCCGGGTTCGAGAAAACAGATGAGGTTGAAATACCGCCACCGTTCTTCTTTTCCATCCAGTCCTTGCGCTTTCTAAGGTGGCTAAGATCTCCGTGGGATGATGGGCATAATCATCCACCACCAAAACGCCTTTCACCTCTCCTTTGATCTCAAATCTTCTATGCACCCCTTTGAACTTCTTCAGTCCACCTATAATTTTCTCCCAGGGTATATCCAGTTCCAAACCGACTCCAATTGCCGCCAGGGAGTTTTTTACATTATGAGCTCCAGGAACGGATAGAGATACCTCTCCTTTGTTCTCCCCATTGATTTGCACTTCAAACCTGCTGTGGTTTTTCTCAAAACGGATGGAGTAAGCTTTAAGATCTGCCTCCGGAGATAGACCATAAGTGGTCAAGGGTCTTTCTATTTGAGGAACCAGCTCTTGCAAATTCCTTTCGTCCCAGCATAGAATTACCCTTCCGTAGAAGGGGACCTTATTCACAAACTCGAGGAAGGCGGATTTTATTTCTTCAAAATCTTTGTAATAATCCAGATGCTCCGCCTCCAGCGTGGTGACCACTGCGATGGTGGGGGTGAGCTGTAAAAAGGAGCGATCGTATTCGTCCGCTTCTGTCACCATAAATTCTCCATTTCCCAAGCGGGCGTGCGCACCCAAGTTGATCACCCTTCCGCCCACCACGATGGTGGGGTCCAGTCCCCCCTCAGACAGGATCTCACCCACCATCGAGGTGGTGGTTGTCTTCCCATGAGTGCCGGCGATGCCGATCCCGTATTTCATTCTCATCAGCTCGCCTAACATCTCGGCCCTTCTTATCACCGGGATCCTTCTATTTTTTGCTCCGATCACCTCTGGATTGTCCTTTTTTACCGCGGAGGAGATGACCACCAGGTCTGCATCCTTTACATTCTCTTCAAGGTGTTGACTTCGAATCTTTATCCCAAGATCCTGTAACCTTTGGGTGGTCTCGGAGGATTTGAGATCAGAGCCGGTGACCTCATATCCCAGATTGAAAAGCACCTCGGCAATGCCGGACATCCCCGCTCCACCAATTCCTACAAGATGGATATGTTTTATTTTACTGAATTTCATAATCGATACTGGGTGATCCCAAAGCCTCGGTTATTTTATCTTTATGGGTTTGCATAATTTTTAAACCCACGGTTCTCATCTATAGATTTTTACCCTTTTCTTCAAAAGTCTGTCCATCTCATCAACCAAAAGTGATGTTGCCTCGGGTCTGCTCACCTCTTTGCTTTTCTCCGCCATCCGTTTCAATTTGGCCGAATTAGAAAGAAGAGAACGAATCTGCACGGAGAGTTTTTCTGCGGTTAGGTCCCTTTGCAGTATCATCTTTGAAGCCCCCTTTTCTTGTAGACTTTCGGCATTATGTCTTTGATGATCTCCGGTGGCGAAGGGAAAAGGGATGAGTATGGAGGGTTTCCCGCAGGCGGTGATCTCCGCTAAGGTTAATGCTCCTGCCCGGGAAACCACCAAATCCGAAGCCGCATACGCAGATCCCATGTTTCGAATGAATGGATAGACCGCGCATTTAATTTTTTTTCCTTTCACCTTCTGAGAGATCCGAGGAAAATCCGCTTCTCCGGTCTGCCACAGAACTTGCCATTCGGGCGGAAGCAAATCCAAGCATTGCAAAAATACAGAATTTATGGCATGAGCACCCTGACTGCCGCCGAAAACGAATATGGTGGCTTTTCCCTGATCCAATCCAAATTCCTTCAGGGCATGACTTCGCTTCGCCTGGAGAAGATCTCCTCTTATGGGATTTCCGATGACAGTCAATTTTTTTCTTTGGCGGAAATACCGGACCGATTCTGGATAGGAGAGACATACCCGGTCCACGAAATGGATCAAAAATCGGGTGGAGATTCCCGGGTAGCTGTTCTGCTCCTGGATCATGGTGGGCACCTTCAATAAGCTGGCCAAAAGGACCACCGGAAAGCTCACATATCCCCCGGTTCCCACCACCAGATGGGGTTTGGTCTGATTTAATATCTTGATGGCTTGATAAAAACCTCTCAAAAGATAAAACCAGAGGAACAGGTTGGATAGAAAAGAGCTTCTGGCGAATCCTTTCGTCTGAATAAACACCAGCTTAAAACCATGTAAAGGAACGACCTTTCTTTCCAGTCCCTCCTTGGTTCCCACGAAGATAAGCTGACTTTGGGGAACTCTCTTTTTGAACTCCTTGGCCATGGCTATTGCCGGAAAGATGTGTCCGCCGGTCTTTCCTCCTGCAAATATGACTCTTATCATATCCTTGTTGTGCCCACAATGCGACGCGCTGGAACGAACTTGGTCTGTCTGGAGATGTTTAGAAGAATTCCCATCCCGAGCGAAGAAAAGACCAAAGATGAACCACCATAGCTTAAAAAGGGCATGGGGAGTCCTGTGGTGGGCAAAAGCCCTACCACCACGCTCGCATTGATTATAACTCCCACAAAGATGCTGAAAGTTATCCCGAATGCCAGAAGATATCCAAAATCGTCTGAGGCTTTTTGTGCAATAGACATTCCCTTTGCGGTCAAAAGAAGAAACAAAATCAAGATAGCTGAAGCTCCTAAGAATCCCAATTCCTCGCCGGTGGTGGCGAAGATGAAATCGGTATAGGGCTCAGGCAGAAAGAAAAGCTTTGCCTTCCCTTCACCCAGCCCCACCCCCAAAATCTCACCTGAACCCAAAGCCAAGACGGACTGCTTCATCTGATAGTTTCCTTTGAGGGGATCCTCCAAAGAATTGAGATAATCATTTACTCGTGCCTTTTTATACCCGAGGAGAAATACCAAGATGCATACACTTAAAATCAGAGGAGCAACGATCAAAAGAAGGTGTCGAACCTTCGCTCCGGCCACAAACAGCATCCCCAGAACAACCGAGGATAGAACCAGAACCGCTCCAAGATGGGGTTGTTTCAAGATCAAAACGGCGGCCACCCCGAAGATCGCGAAATAGGGGAGAAGAACAGACTTAAGCTCTTTTATTTGACCTTTCCTTCTACTTAAAGAAGAGGCCATGAACAGTATCAGAGCATATTTAAAAAGCTCAGAAGGCTGAAAGTTCACCGGTCCAAGCTTTATCCATCGATTGGCTCCCCTGGTGGAGGGAAATAACAGCACCGTCACCAGCAGAAGAAGTGAAAGAAGTAGGACCAAAGGAGAGATTTTTTCGAATCGATGGTAGTCCACCTTGGTCAGAATCAAAATCAGTGCTACGGAGATGATCGCCCAGATAGCCTGCCTTTGGACAAAGAAGGTGGAACTTCCCATTTTTTCGGAAGCAAGTATGGCTGAGGCGGAATAGACCATCACCACTCCAAAGGCTATTAAGATTAAGACTACCAACATCAAAAGATAATCTGGTCTGGATTTATCGATCATCTGACCTTTTCCTTAGGGATTAACAGTGGCACCATGCCTTCGAGCTAATTCTTTTACACCGGATTTGAATACGTTTCCTCGGTGCTGGTAATCCTTAAACATATCGAAGCTGGCACAGCCCGGAGATAACAAGACGGTATCATTTAGGGAGGCTTTTCTGAAACTTTGGCGCACCGCCTCCTCCAGAGAGTCGGAGAAAAAACAGGGGACCAAATCGCCAAGGGCCCGTTTGATCGTTTCCTTTGCCTCCCCTATCAGGATCAATGCCTTTACGTTTTTCTGAACCAGCTCTCTCAGTTTGGAGAAATCTCCTCCCTTGTCTTTGCCACCGCCAATGAGAATAATTGGCGGGGTTACGCTCTGCAGAGCATACCACACCGACTCCACGTTGGTGGCTTTGGAATCGTTAATAAAGCTTACCCCGGAGATGGTGGCCACCTGCTCCAACCTATGCTCCAACCCTTTGAAACCTCTTAAAGCGCTCTGCATGGACTGAGGTGCAACTCCCAAGATGCCACAGATGGTGCAGGCAGCAGATGCATTAGAAAGATTGTGGGGACCTTTGATGCTTATCTGGCAGGTCTTTATGATCTCCTGCTCCTTTCCGTTCCATCTTAGGACCAACTTTCCATCTTTGACGAAGGTTCCCTCCTCCACCTCCCTTTGAGTGGTGAAAAAGACCTTTCTGCTTTTTCCGTATGAGGAGAGCTTGAGGCTATTTGGGTCGTCTGCGTTTAACACGGCGAAATCTTTCTCGGTCTGATTTTCCAAAATGCGCAGCTTTGCCTCCATATACGATTTCAAATCGGGATGGCGATCCAGATGATCCGGGGTGATATTCAGAATCGAGGATACGTATGGCTGAAACTCCTCAATTCTTTCCAACTGAAAGCTGGAAAGCTCCAGAACCAAAAAGCCATCTGAGGAGATCTTTTCTACTAGGCTCGAGAAGGGAATACCAATGTTTCCTCCCACCTGAAATTCCCTTTCGTCCTCCTTCAATATTTCACCTACCAAACTTACCGTGGTGCTCTTCCCATTAGAGCCGGTGATTCCGATGATCTTTGCATCGGTCAGCCAGAATGCCACCTCGATTTCGGAAAGTATGGGCACTCCCAAATCCTCAGCCTGGGACAGGATAGGAATCTTAGGAGGGATGCCGGGACTTACCACCAGAAAGTCCTTATCCCGGATAGCCCTTGAGGTATGTCCACCTGTCTCAAAATCTATGTTCCACTTTTTAAGTTGACTTATCTCCGAGGTCAAAAGTTCCTTTGATTTAAGCTCGGATACGAAAACATCCGCCCCTGTTTTCTTAAGCAGTTTGGCACAGGCAAGACCAGTTCTTGCCATCCCCAAAACTGAAATTCTTTTTCCTATGATCCTGTCCTTTCTCATAAAAATTCGGTGCTGAAGTTGAAACCAATCCTTATAGTTTACATCCTTTTTGCCTTTCCCCTTTGTTTTCCCTCTTCACAGATGCGAAGCAGGGATTGTGGGGTGAAGCTTTCAGATTGTCAAACTGTTTTTCTCAACATAATCAACGGTGAGAGACATATGATCCACTTTTTATCGTATCTTAAGGGTGCTTAAGGTCAAAAGCGCTAAAATTGCGCCAGCGATCCAGAATCGGACCACCACCTGCGGCTCCTTCCATCCTGAAAGTTCAAAATGGTGATGTAAAGGCGCCATACGGAACACCCTCTTTCCCCAGGTTTGAAAGACAAATACCTGAATGATCACCGAGAGGGCTTCTGCCACAAAGACGCCACCCACGATCAAAAGCAACATCTCCTTTTTTATGAGGATGGATAAGGCGCCAAATGCTCCCCCTAATGCTAAGGCGCCGGTGTCGCCCATGAACACCTGAGCAGGGTAGGTGTTGAACCATAAAAACCCCAAAGCCGCTCCCACCACAGCTCCGCAGAAGATGGTCAACTCCCCGGCTCCCTCCAGATAGATTATGGATAGATAATGGGAGAAGTCCACTCGACCGGTGATATAGCACAGACCAGCGAAAGCAAAGGCACATAAGCCAATCAACCCAATGGCTAAGCCATCCAGTCCATCGGTTAAATTCACCGCGTTGGAGGCGCCGGTGATCACCAGGATCACCAAGGGGATGTAGAATATTCCAAAATTTACAAAATAGTTTTTAAAAAACAAAATATCTGAGGCAGTGTTAAAGTTGGAGGAAGGGGGAAACACGCGCAAGAGCAGGCCCAGAAGCACGCCCAAAGCAACCTGTCCGGCAAGCTTTTTTCTTCCGACCATTCCCCTGGGCTGATGTTTAATCGCTTTAAGATAATCATCCATAAATCCCAAAAGCCCCATCCAGACGGTAACCAGAAGGATCAAACGAATGTAAAGATTGGTCAAATCGGCCCACAAAAGGGTAGGAATCACCACGGAGAACAAAATGATTATCCCTCCCATGGTAGGGGTTCCTTCCTTAACTTTATGGGTGGAGGGTCCCTCATCTCTTATCTTTTCGCAGACCTTTCTATCCTTCAACTTCCGGATGATTATGGGTCCTAAAATCAGGCTGATTAGAAGGGCTGTGAGGGTGGCGCCAGCGGTTCTGAAGGTTATATATCTGAAGAGATTAAAAAGTATGAAAACCTTGGTTAAAGGGTAAAGCAGATGGTAAAGCATCCCATTCCTACAGCAGTTTGTTAGGTTGATAATCCGTCATCTTCCTGGCTGAAAAGATCATGTTTCAATCAGTTCTGTCGGGAGTAAAGATTTTTTAAACTGAAAACCACCTCTTCGGTTCTCATCTTTCTAGATCCTTTGACTAAAACCACATCTCCCCCCTTCAAATTCTCTTGGAGGTAAAGGCTAACCTGTTGGTTGCTTTTAAAACTTAGAATGTTATGGGGACTCATGCCGGCTTGTTTTGCTCCCTCCCCAATGAAGCCAGCCAGCTCCCCCACCAGGAGGAGCAAATCCACCCCTGATTTGGTCGCCTTCCTTCCTACCTCCAGATGAAAATCCACTGCCTTCTCTCCTAACTCCAACATGTCTGCCAAAACAGCAATCCTTCGCCCTGAGGTCTTTATCTTTTTAAGAGTTTCTAAAGCTATCTCAACAGAGACAGGATTTGCATTGTAACTATCGTTAATCACCCTTATGTCGTTGAGACGGATAAGTTCCATCCTCAACTCCGAAGGGGTATATTGTTCCAAGCTCTGCTTGATTTTCTGGGAATCCACCTCCAAAAGGCTTCCCACCGCAAATGCGGCTAAGGCGTTATAGACGTTATGAATACCCAGAAGCTTCAAGTTGACCATCAGCTCCTTATTCGCTCGAAAGCTGATGTAGCCATCCCCGTTGGCAACGATTTTGTCTGCGGTAAAATCTGCTTCCTTTTCTATGCCGAAGCTTATCACCCTTTCGTCCTTTTTCTTTTGCCGTATTCGGCTTGATAGTATGGGGTCGTCTGCGTTCAGAATCAGGGTTTTAGGGGAGGACATGTTGTCCGGGAGTTCAAATTTCGCCTGGGCGATCCTTTGAAGGCTCTGCATCGATTCCAAATGGGCTGGTCCTATGTTGGTGATTACGCCGATTTGAGGATTTGTCATTTGGGCGAGCATTCCTATCTCTCCAAGATTGCTCATGCCCAGCTCCACCACCAAAACCTCTGAATCGGAGTTGAGTTGAAACAAAGTAAGTGGCACACCAATCAGATTGTTATAACTTTTAGGCGAGCTTACCACCTTGAATCGAGCGGACAATACCTGGGCTATCATGTCTTTGGTTGTGGTCTTGCCGTTTGTCCCGGTTACAGCCACGGTGGGTATATCAAACTTTCGTCTGTGCCAGAATGCCAGCTTCCTTAAAGCCTTTTTCGTATCCTCAACAAAAACCACCGCGACTTTATCAAAAATCTTTGAATCTATCATCTGTTGCTTATCCTTAGCCAGCACCAACGCTGAGGCGCCCTTTTGCACAGCGGATTTGGCAAATTGATGACCATCGAACCTCTCACCAGGGATGGCAATAAAAAGATTCCCTCTCCTTAGGTTGCGCGAGTCTATGCTGATGCCCCGAATCAGTTCATTTCTGTTATGAGGAGGTTTCTGACTTTCTCCTTGAACCACATGAGTCAATTCTTCTAAACTTATCTGAAACATAGTATTTTGGGACGCCCATTTGCAGGGCGATTCATCAATTGTCCTTACTGACCGGATTTAGTTAATGCCGAAGCACCCAACAGCTCCAGCACCGTCTCCTTGTCTGAGAAATGGATTTTTTTGTTTCCCACCATCTGATAATCCTCATGTCCTTTTCCTGCCAGAATCAGAGTATCTCCCGGTTGGGCTATCTCCAATGCTTTCTTGATGCCTTCCCTTCTGTCAATTATCACCCGAACCTTTCCTTTCTCTTCTATCCCATGCATGATTTGCTGGACGATCACCTCCGGGTCTTCGGATCGGGGATTGTCTTCGGTCAGAAAGATGAGGTCCGCATACTGAGATGCCACCTTTCCCATCAGAGGTCTTTTGCCCTGATCCCTATCACCCCCACATCCAAAAAGGAAAAGCAATCTTTTCTTGGTAAGCTTTCTGGCGGTCTTCAAAAGTCTTTCAAAGGCGTGAGGGGTGTGTCCGTAGTCTATCCAGATATTGAAGTCCTGCCCTGCCTGGATTCTTTCCATGCGCCCGGGAATCGAAGTCACCGCTTCCAAGCCCGATTTTATTGTGTCCGGATCTAACTTTAAGGCAAATCCTGTTGCCACGCTGGCTAAGGCGTTATATATGTTTGACTCTCCGATAAGTTTGAAGTCCAATTTCATCTCCCCTGCTGGAGTTGCTAAGTCGATTAAAGATCTATCCGGGGTGCAGATGAAATTTGTGGTGAAGAAATCTGCATGGGGATCGTTCAGGGAATAGGTCAGGGATCCGGTTTGGGTCTGTTGGGAGAAATATCTCCAATTGGGATCATCCACATTCAATACCGCACAGCCGTCCCTTTCTTTCAGCTTCTTGAACAAAAGCCCCTTGGCTTGTCGATAGGCCTCCATGGTCTTATGAAAATCAAGATGTTCATGATTCAAATTGGTAAATATTGCTACATCAAACAGGGTTCCGTCGACCCGGTGTAAAGCCAAGGCATGAGAGGAAACCTCCATCACCACAAAGGTAGATTTTTCTTTGAGCATCTGGAAAAACATCCTTTGCAGATCCAGCGATTCTGGAGTGGTGTTTTTTGCCTTTATCCTCTGTTCACCTATCCAGTGGGCTATGGTCCCAACCAGCCCTACTTTGCTTTGGTTTTTTTCCAGAACTGATTTCACCAGATAGGAGATGGTGGTCTTTCCATTGGTGCCGGTGATGCCCACCACTTTGAGCTTCCTAGAAGGGAAACCATAAAATTTGCTGGCCAAAAGGGCTAAAGCCTCTCTGGCATCCGGAACTATCACTTTAGCTTTGGCTCTGAAGTCACCATCCTTCTGTGCCACCACCGCCACCGCGCCCCCTTTTAAGGCCGAACGAATATATTTGTGCCCATCGTCTGAATACCCTTCTATGGCCACGAAGAGGTCTCCTCGACTTATCTGGCGGGAGTCGTATTCGATCTTCTTTATGGTTAAATCCACCTCTCCCCAGATCTTCTTGGAAGGAAGCACCTGCAGAAGCTTCTTGAGATTTTGCTCGGTTTTTCTACTCATGTTTGCCAGAAGCTAAAGTCTTGTCCGTTCTCTTAGAAAATGTTTCGATTGAAATAGCATAAATGTGTAGCCAGAATTCAAAGTATAAAGCTTTATCTGTCTTGTTGCTTAAACAACTCGTTTGTAGCTTCGCTAATCCGATCATAAAGATGGCTCTTTGGTATGGATCGCCGTTCTATCATACGTCCATTAAGGCTGGCATCTAATTATGCACCGGGTATCCCGATTTACTCGGGAGTTGGGTTCTGGAGTCTGTCTCACCACCATTCCGCTTCCCTGGAGATCAAACTGTAAGCCTTCACGGACAAGCACCCTCACTGCCTCTCGGATGGTCATCCCTCGAACGTCCGGCATCAGCAATTCCTCCTCTGGAGATGGATCCGGAACTGAAAAAAGATCAAAAGCTTGCAGATCTTCCTGGTATAACCTTTTTGAAGTTACATCTGAATCGATCTCCCTGCTGGCAGTGGAAACCACACTGCCAGAAGAGGTGACCAGCAGACGATCTGCGGTAAGAGAGACGATTCGCTGGGTGGTTCTTTTAAACACCGGGGCCGCGGTTAATCCTCCCAGATGTTCCTTTTTGGGGCTGTCCAGGATAATCAATCCCACCAGCTGGGGGTCCTCCGCGGGAAAGAATCCTACAAACGATGCGATGACGCTTCCTTTTTGGTATCCTCTCTTTCCCGGCTTTGCCTTTTGAGCGGTGCCGGTCTTCCCGCCGATACTTAACCCTTCCATCTTTGCCTTCCTTCCGGTTCCAAAGCTTACCACTCCCTTCATGAAATCTATCAAAAGGTGAGCGGTTCGTTTGCTGATCACCCTTCTGACCGGCGTGGGGCTTTCTAATTTTAAAGTATCTTTATTCGTATCGAGGATCGCCTTGACCACAAAGGGTCTCATCAGAATGCCGTCATTGGCTATGGCGGAATATGCACAGACCAGTTGTAAGGGGGTGAGAGAAATTCCCTGTCCAAATGCGATGCAGGAAAGCACGAAGTCTGACCACCGTTTAGGTGAAGGGATAAAACCTCTTGCTTCTCCTGGCAGATCGATTCCCGTCTTTTCGCCTATCCCAAAATCGGTTATGTATCGATACAACTTTTCCGGGCCCACCATCATGGCAATCTTAGAAAGAGCGATGTTTGAGGAATAGATCACGCTTTCCTTGAAGGTTAGCCATCCGTAAGCTTTAACGTCATGGATTGTCCTTTGGCCAATCCTGAACTCTCCATTCTCAGCAAAGATGCTATCCTGGGGCTCCAAGACCTTCTCCTCCAAGGCGCAAGCAGCGGTTATGATCTTAAAGGTTGAGCCAGGTTCGAAATTATCACTTATGATTTTGTTCCTGATGGGCAATCCTTCTTGCTTATTGCAATAAGCCATTGCCAGAATCTCGCCTGTTTTAGGATTCATGAAGATGGCGCCACCCCCATCTGCTTCAGTTCTTTCTATCCCCCTCTTCAGCTCCTCCTCCACGATGCTCTGCAGTTCCACATCGATGGTTAAAACCAGATTTTTACCGTCCTCTGGTTTCTGGAGGGGATACTCTGCAATCTTATATGAATTTCGGTGTCCATCCCGCTGAAAAATAGCCTTTCCGTCTTTTCCGGCCAGATACCGATCATATTGATATTCCACCCCGGCAAGTCCTCGATTATCGATGTCTGTAAACCCTAACACCTCTTCGGCTAAATCTCCATACAGATGATACCTTTTGGTCTCATCGATCGTCCAAACCCCCTCCAACCTTCTTCGTTTTATCCTCTCACTCTCTTTTACCTCCACCTTTCTTTTCAGCCAGACGAACCTCTTACGTTCCTTCAACCTTCTTTTTATCTGGTCATTGCCCAGGCCGGACGAGCTAAATGCTTTTGCCACCTGATCGGGGTTTTTAACGCTCTCCGGAATGGCAAAAAAAGATTCCACCGGCAGATTGATGACCAAAGCCTTCCCATTTCGGTCGTAGATGATTCCCCTTTTTGCCTCAAGTTTGATGTGCTGTTGGTGTTGCTTGGTGGCGATCTTTTTATATTCTGTTCCTTTAATGACCTGAATGAAAAAAAGACGGGACAGGATCAAAAGCCATACGATGATTCCCAAGGCAAAGATATGAGAGGTCCTCCCTCTGGAGAACCTGTTCAGGCTCGAAGGCCTGTGTCTTCCAGAAGGCAAACGGCGCAGTTGGTAAGCGGTTTTACGGCTCTTGTTCGATCTCTTTAGCAACAGCTTCCTCTCCCCTGAGAATACCTTTCTGAATCGTCTTCAGCTTAGCCCAGATGTTTTTGGGAAAACCGGGTTTTTCCTCCAAATAGGTGGAATCAGACGATTCGCGAATTAAACCTATCTGATGTAAGTCCGGATAAACAAATCCCATCCTTTTGCCTATCTTTTCGATCCTTTCGACGGAGCTGAGTTTGGCTACCTCAACCTGAAGATATTTAAAACTTTTCTGTTTTTGTTCGATCTGGAGCCGCAACTTCTTGGTATGGGCAGAAAGCGTGATAACGGTCACCCTCTGCCAGATGTAAACGCAGGAGAGGACGACAAATCCAAGAAGAATAAAAAACAACCTAATCCTGCGAGCTTTCTTGCCTTTTGAGGGAAAGCGACATCTTTTTATTTTAACCCTGCTCAAGTTCTCTTCCCTCCATCTATGATCGAATCAATTAAAAGAACATACCGCTCTTTCAATTATACATGAGTCAGCTTCTCTGCCGCCCAGAGCCTTGCGCTTCTGGCCCGAGGATTTCTTTCCTTCTCCTCAAGAGAAGGAGTTATGGGCTTGGTCGTGATCACCCTCAAATTGGCTTTAGCCTCACAACAGCATACCGGAAGGTGGGGTGGACAGATGCAACCTTTGCTTTCTTTTCTCATCTTCTCTCTTATCAACCGGTGTTCCAGGGAGTGATAGGAAATTACACATAATCTCCCCTTAGGGGCCAAACAACGTATGGCTTGGTTTAGCCCCTGTTTAAGCTCCTCCAACTCCTGGTTTACCTCTATCCGGATGGCTTGAAACACGCGGGCTAAAGACTTTATTCTAAATTTGGGATTGATCACCGACTCCACCAAAACTCTAAGCTGAAAGGTGGTACTTATGGGTGAAACTTTTCCTCGACTCACGATGGCACGAGCAATCTTTTTGGAATACTTCTCCTGACCAAACCTCTTAAAGATCTTAACCAGGTCTGATTGCGAATAATAATTGACCACCTCAAAGGCGCTCTTTTCTTGGGACCGATCCATTCGCATGTCCAATGGTCCATCCAATTGGAAGCTAAAACCACGTTTTTTGTTTTCCAGTTGAGTTGAACAAAGACCTAAATCAAAAAGAAACCCTGACACCTCCTTTAAGTTCAATCTTGAAAGAAGGTTTTCTATCTGACTGAAACGAAGATGAGCAAAACAAATCCTATTTCTGTATGGGGCCAGCCTTCTTCTGGCGATATTCAAAGCGTTTGCATCTCTGTCAATACATATCAATCTGACGCTTGGCTTTACCTTTGCGACAATAGCCTCTGCATGTCCCCCGGTTCCCACCGTAGCATCACATATGACCTTGGGACTCTCCAGTAGGAGATTTTCCAAAACCTCTTTCACCAGAACGGGCTGGTGCAGACCGTTTTTATTTTTCTTTGCATGTTTTAACACACCCTTTACATTAAAAGGATCTTCTCTTTGGAGGGTCAAACCTTTCTATAAATATGAGGGGGCAGAAGTTTGGCACTCTCACGATCCAAATATCTTCTCTGCCGCCTCTTCGAAGCTCTCTTTGTGCCGTTCTCTATATTTCTGATACACCTCAGGCGACCATAGTTCAATCCGGGACAAAATTCCCAAGATTAAAACCTCCTTAGTTATCTGAGCTGATTTCAAAAGCTTATCCGGAATGGTAAGCCGACCAACCCGATCAATTCTTACATCCTCTGATTCCGGGACGAAGGCTCTCAGTAAAAACCGGTGCTCTCCAACATCCACCTTCAGGTTTCTGAGTTTCTCCTCCTGTTTGGTCCACTCCTCAAGCGGGTAGAGAAAAATACAGCCATCATATCCCGGACCTATTACAAAATGATCGTTGGAGGAAACCGGGACAGCCTCCCTTAACTTCTTAGGCAATTTAAACCGTCGCTTGCTGTCTATTGTGGAGGTGTATGTTCCTTTAAAAGAAGCCATGAGAAGCGAAAAACTTAGCTTATGACGGTGACTAATTCTAACCCAGAAGAGGGCGCCAACATCTACAAGTTCTTAAGATCCCCACCTTTTTGCCGTAAGTCCTTATTCCCAAACTTCTTCCTAATAAATGGATGATCAATCAAAAGCATTTTAATAAGAAAATCTTGATAACTTCAAATGAAGCTTTAGAAAAGCACAACATATCATTACAATGGCTTAATAAAAACGGACGTAGTCCCTTTTCGCCCATTTCTGCCCAAAAACGTCCACTTTCTTGCCACAATGATACACAAGCAGTGGTTTTTTGTCAAGGAAAAAATTCAATTTGATTAAATATTTTTACGCAATTGTGTTAATGTAGAAAGCCTACCACAATCTATGGGGTCTTTCCAATATCAAATATCCACTTCAGAGAAAAGGATAACTTTTCTTATTTCTCTGGACTTGGACTTATCCTCATAACTTCTTGACAAAAGTCAAATTGGCGACCAAACGCTCCTCTTGCCAAAATCTTCTCCTGGCTGGCATATATGTTGCAAAATGGTGCTGTCGTGCATTCTAAATCCTTTTGAAGGCTGACCTCAAAAGGGGGGTAGCCATGAGCAGGAGCTTAACCTGGTTTTTAATTCTTTTTCTTATTTTATCCCCAGAATCAATGAGATTGGTGTACTCTGTTCCGTCAGGGTCAAACATAACTTATCAGATTTGTTTCTCAGAAAGAGATCTGTTTTTTGATCGGATGAATGGTTTTGACCTGGTGGATCTGAAAGGTAGCATCCGTTCATCGGATGTGGGCTGGCCCGACCTACCTATCAGGCTGATCCATCTCATCCTTCCCACCGATCGCAGGGTAGGTGATGTTTTAGTAATAAATGAACAGCCAGTGCTCCTTGAAGGGGAGTATCTCATTCTTCCCACCCAGCCAGATCAAAAGACGGATGAGATTTCTGAAAAAGAATGGGTGGATCCAGACCCTGAAGTTTATAATTCCGATTCATTGTATCCATCCCGTCTGGTGGAGGTGGTCGAGGAAGGCTATCTGGCCGGCAACCATCTGGTCACACTGGCGTTACATCCCCTACAATACCAGCCCAAGTCGCGAAAGCTTTTCTTTTATAAACAGCTAAACATTAATGTAGAATTGGAGCCTTCTGAAAAGCTCCCTTTATCTTCCCGGATAAGGAGAAGATCAATCAAGGCCCAAAGGTTATATGAGAAGATTCTGCAACAGGTGGTGGACAATCGAAGAGACATTCCCGATTTCATTTGCAAAGATTTTCCATCCATGGTGTTCAAGGCAAATATTGACAGCTTTGTTTTTCCGTCCTATCTGGTGGTTACCACCCCGGAGCTAAAGCCAGCATTTTTGCCCCTTGTGGATTGGAAGAACAAAAAGGGAACCGATGCTGACATCGTTTGCATCGATAGCATACTTTTAAATTATTCGGGAAGAGACGATGCGGAAAAACTTAGAAACTTTTTGATCGATGCCTATCAGAACGGAACCAGCTGGGTGCTTTTGGGAGGAGATGAGGATGTGGTTCCCATCAGATATGCCTATCCCACCAACACATCCATCTATCCCCCGAATACCGATCAGCAGATTTGTGATCTTTACTTTTCCGATGTCGACGGAGAGTGGGATCAAGATAACGACGGCATCTGGGGAGAACCTCGGCAGGATAGTCCAGACCTTTTCCCGGATTTGTTCGTGGGAAGAGTTCCTGCGAATGATACTACAGAGGTTAAGGCTTTTGTGGAGAAGCTGATCTCCTATGAAAGAAATCCAGGGAATGGATCGACCGATTATCTTACCCGCGCGTTATGGATGAGCTCAGATCAGATGAGAGACTGGAATGGGGGAGAGGGACAGCATCAGCTGGTTTCTCAATACATCCCTATCAGTTTCTCTCAGGATTTGATCACACTTATAGAATCTCCAACCGGAGACGCCCAGAATCCAGTTGGTCCCGATGGGAGAACCTGTGTGGAGGTGATGAATCAGGGCTGGGGGATCATTGGCGTTTTGGCTCACGGGAAATCAAATGGCTTTGTGGCCAAATCGAATTTGACCAACGGCACTCCCAAGTCGTGGGTCTTTACTGCTCCGGGAGGAGGTGGCGGGCACGGACACCTGCCCAACCTGAATGTCGAAGGGAAGTATGGGATAATGTATTCAATATCCTGTAGCCAGAGTGCCATAGACGTTGATAAATATCCTTCCTTGGGAGGAGAGCCATGCGTAGGGGAATTTTATCCTTTAGCTTTGCAAAAGGGTGGAGTGGCATTTTTGGGTTATTCCAGGTGGGGATGGGTAAACGTCTCCTACCAGCTTTTTGAAAAGTTCTCAGAGTACCTATTCGACAACAACCTGGGACATCACATCGGAGTGGCAGAAGCTTTATCCAGATGTGCCTATCCTTCCTACAGAGATATAGATTATGGGCACAATCTTTTTGGTGATCCAGAGATGCAGGTATGGACAGAGATCCCAAAAGAGCTGGTGGTTGACCATCCGAACGAGGTAAACATAGGTTGGCAAACCATCAACTTCTTCGTCACCTCTCAGGGAGCGGCTGTAGGCAGTGCCTCGGTTTGTTTAAGCTTAAGAGAACGGATGATATTTTTGGGGCAGACCGATCAGGAGGGTCGGCTAAGCGGTGAGATGAACTTAGATGATGTGGGAGAGATGAGCGTGGTGGTAACGAAGCATAATTATATTCCTTATGTTGACTCGATCACCATCTCCTTGCTGGCTGACGTCGGTGAGGATGAAAATGGGGATGAAGATTTCTCTCAGGTTAAGTCATTTTCGCTGTTTCAAAATTATCCCAATCCATTTAATCCCATCACCAATATTCTATTTGCGGTAAAAAGCGACCAGGACCCCGTCCGGACCACCATCAGGGTCTATAATCTTTTAGGCGAAAGGGTGAGGACTCTGCTGGACGAGCCCAAGAAGCCGGGAAACTACCAGATAATCTGGGATGGTAAAGATGAGGATGGAAAAGAGGTGTCAAGCGGGATATATCTCTATACATTGGAAGCAGGTAATTACAGGCAGACAAAAAAGATGATCCTGATGAAATAGAAGATATTTGCTCACCTTTGCCCAGAAGAATAAAGATTTAAAAGATACAGCGATTATAATCTTTCCCCCTTAAGAACTTCTTAAAAAAGATTCTGCCGACGAAATCAAATCCTTTGGTGTTTTCAGTTTTTAAGATACCAAAATGTTGATTGGCTAAGCGAGACCGTGTCAGATCACATCATTCTGTGGTTCAAATTATCCTATGAAATATGTAGCCCCATGGATGATCTCACGACACCAATAAGCCTTTTGCCCCTATGAGGATAAAAATTAGGCTTGCATAGGATGGGAAAATGGCTTACAATAAAAAAGCAAAGAGAAAATGAAAAGCAGAAAAAAAGCTAAAAGAAAAGATCACACCGCCAAAGCTAGACCGAAGTCTTATAAGGCTATCATCAGATTTTGCCTTATCTTTCTGGGGCTTTTGATCATCCTCGCCACCTCTTATCCCTTCCTGAATGAGAAGTTCAATCCCCAGTTCAACTGGCTTATGATGAGGACCGCTGATATCACCGGTTTCTTTTTGAGGCTTGTGGGACAGACGGTTCGAGTGAGTGGACGGATAGTTTCATTGCCCAATTTCTCCATCGAGGTGGTGGGTGAGTGCACCGGACTTTACGAGATGCTTGTCTTTCTTTCTGCCATGATAGCCTATCCCGCAGGACTGAAAAAGAAATTGATCGGGGCCGGCTTGGGGATTCCCTTTCTTTATGTGATCAACCTGGTCCGAATTGTATTCATCACCCTGGTGGGCAACTGGTCTCCTAAGACCTTCGACTTTTTGCATCTGTATTTCTGGCAGGTGGCAATGGTTTTAATCATCCTCTCCGTGTGGGTTCTGTGGATTCAAAAGGTGGTATATTATGAGAGAAAAGCTGGGGTGGTTCATCGTTAAGTTTATTTTGATCTCCGTCCCTTTGTTTATCCTCTGGCACTGGAAAGGAGAGGAAAGATATTTGATTCTCTTTAACCACCTGCTCACCCTGCTTCTGATAAAGGTGGCCGGCTTTGACATCCGATATTTTCCTGCTCCAGTGGACATCTTCAATAATCTGATTCCTTTTGTCTCTTTAATGATAATTACAAAGCAAATGAAACTCCAAAACAGGCTTTTCCGGATAGCTTTGGGGCTTTCGATCTTGATCCTCTGGCATATGATCTTAACTGAGCTGGTCTATCTTTTGCATGATGAATATGGGGTTTCTTCTCGGGCTTATGAAAAATTGAGCGTGCCTTTGTATCTTTTCAGTGAGACCTTACCTTTCATGTTATGGATACTTTTTGCCCGCAAGCAGGTGGCGGGGCTGTTTTTGCGCCTGAAGAAAAGGAGCTGATAGCTTGCTTTTCTTGGTATGAATTTAAAAAAGATTTTTAACTCTGGTTTAAAAGGAGGAGCACATGTCCAATGGGTTCTGTGCAAATGATGAATACTATGTTACCCCATCCAGTTTGAGAAAGAAAGCGGAGGAATGGAAAAAGCAGATTGCCTTCTACAACCTTCATCGAATGAAGCCAAATTTCAAAAGATCCTGTCTTCTGGTGGTGGACATGCAGAATTTCTTTCTTGATCCGAGAAGCCCCACCTTCACCCCGGGAGGCTTAGCTATATTGCCCAATTTAACCAGACTGATTAAGGCATTTAGAAGGAAGAAACTCCCGGTGATTTATACCGCCCATGTGCACAAAGACCAAAAGCTGGATGGCGGAATTTTAGCCTGGTGGTGGGAGGGGATGATCATGGAGAATACGAAAGATGCGGAGATTTATCCTGGTCTGACACCGTTGCCGGAGGAGAAGGTAGTCTATAAACATAGATACAGCGCCTTTTATAACACCGATCTGGAGACCGTGCTCAGATGTTTGAAGGTGGGAGATCTAATAATTACTGGAGTGATGACCAACTTGTGCTGTGAGTCAACCGCACGTGATGCTTACTTCAGGGATTATCGGGTCTTCTTTCTTCTGGATGCCACCGGGACCATAAATGAGGAACTGCATCTGGCTACCCTCAAGAACTTAGCCTTTGGATTTGCCTATGTGACCACCACCGAAGAAATTTTGCGAAAACTATCCAGAAGATAGGCATTTTTGTTGTCTACGAGTTCCGCTATCTAACTTTCATGATCTCTGGATGTTATCATCCAGAAAACGAAAACCTAAACCTATCTAATTTTCCTGGATATTCCCCAAGTTTGACAGACAAATGCTTAAGAGGTAAAGTACTGTATGGCAAGGGAGGAGTTCCATAGAAGGAGGGGGGTGGCCGCAGGCTTCAGTGGGGTTGAAAAAATTGGGA
>JAOZNS010000003.1:32926-34295 GCA_029933635.1 Candidatus Zixiibacteriota bacterium
TGGGAAACTCTCATTCTAAAAATTCTTGACAAGGTTACATAAAGGATTTAATGTATTATGTAGACAGAATCGGTTTTGTGAGAAATCGGGCGATTATGAGTGTTGCGAAAAAAGAGACATGTCTCAGAAATACTCAATGGGAAGCAAAGGTCAAGGGTGCGTTTCGAAACTTAGTGCCGTGCAACCGCCAAAATTGATGGATCAGCTACGGCAGGCGCTACGCTCCCGCCACTACAGCCGTCGCACCGAGCAGACGTATTGCCAGTGGGTCAGACGTTTCATCTATTTCCACAAGATGCGCCACCCGGCGGAGATGGGTGAGTCTGAAATCAATTTGTACTTAACCTATCTTGCAGTAAAAGAAAAGGTGAGCGCCTCGACCCAGAACCAGGCGCTTTCGGCGCTCTTGTTCCTCTATCGTCATGTTCTGGGGCATGAGGTCGGCGACCTGGCAAAGTGATCCGCGCCAGGAAGCCAAAACGCCTGCCCGTGGTCATGACGCGGGAGGAGGTCAAAGCCGTTCTGGCAAACTTAGGTGGCGATAAGTGGCTGGTGGCAAGCCTCATGTACGGTGCCGGTTTGCGCCTGATGGAATGCCTGCGTCTACGTGTTCAGGATATCGACTTCGAGCGCAACGAAATCCTCGTCCGTGATGGTAAGGGGGATAAAGACCGAATCACCATGCTACCTTTGTCTCTCCAAACCCCGCTTCAAGAACACCTGAAGAAAGTTAAGAAGATTCATGAGCGGGACTTGGCCGAAGGGTGGGGTCGCGTTCAACTGCCGGATGCCCTGGACCGCAAGTATCCCCGCGCACCCTCCGAATGGCGCTGGCAATGGGTCTCTCCGCAAGAACATCGTTGGGTCAACCCCCAAAATAGGGAACAAGGACGCCATCACATCCATGAATCCATCGTGCAGAAAGCTGTCGCGTGTGCCGTTAGGAAGGCTGGTTTGACCAAACACGCTACCTGCCACACGCTCCGACATTCATTCGCAACGCACTTGCTTGAAGGGGGCTATGACATCCGCACAGTTCAAGAGTTGCTAGGTCATAAGGACGTCAAGACGACTATGATTTATACTCATGTTTTAAACCGTGGTGGGCATGGTGTGTGCAGCCCAATCGACTCTTTATAGAAGGAGCGCAGCAGAATGTTATATAGAAGCCATATAACTCCCCTTGTAGATCGAGTTAATCGGGTTATCTTATTGAAAGAGCAAAAGTTAAACCTCGGTGCCCTACGGTGTGTTATACCGCAGTTTTGCAACCAACAGGTCTTATGAAGAAACTATATAAACAATAGTTAGGCGCAAAAGGAGATACAAGATGAGGTATTACCGTGAGGTACTTTTAGCATTGCTCGCA
>JAOZNS010000073.1 GCA_029933635.1 Candidatus Zixiibacteriota bacterium
AGAAGGAACATCTTTTGTGACTAAATAAATTTACACACAAATTCAAACATTACCATAGGAAGGGCTCACTTAAGCGCAGCTATGACTTACAGGGTATCCCTTATAAAGAAAGTCCACGGTGAAGTAAGCGGGGATTGAATCCCGGGGACCTCTGTCTTCTTACAACAGAAGTTATTTGGATGAATGGGGTTGGATGACTACCTTAATGCACTCCTTCGCCTCTTCCACCAGCCTAAAGCCCAAGGCGGTATCCTCCAAAGGTAAGCGATGGGTGATCATTTTACCCACAGGAACGCGGCGGGAACGAATTAGCTCTATAGCTTGAAGACAGTCTAAGGGAGCGGCTCCGTAAGATGGCAACAGGGTGATTCCATTACGCCAGAATTCATTTACCGGAACAGGTAGCTTGACGCCCGGATCGGTGGGGGCGAAAAATAGAACCGTGCCACCGCGGTCCACACATTGTAAGGCTTGAGTGAACGCGGGCAAAGCTCCTGTGCAAATGATTACAAGATCGGCAAGCCTCCCCTCGTTGACTTCGCGCAGACGAGCAGGCACGTCCTCTTGAGCGCGTATCACCGCGTCTGCTCCTAACTTTTTTGCCATTTCCATGCGATAATCGTTAATATCGGTGGCGATGACTCGACTCGCTCCCAAGGCCCGAGCCAGAAGCAGATGAAGCAATCCAGAGATTCCACTGCCTAGGATAAGCACACTCTGAGCTGGCTTGATCCCCGCCATTCTCTGACCGCGGATAACACAACCCAATGGTTCAACAAATGTCCCCTCCTCATAGGAAACCTCACCCGGCAAAAGAAAAGTTCCTCGATCCACGTTCAGCCGAGGCGCCCGCAAATATTCAGCGAAACCTCCAGGATCATAATTGGTGGTATGCAAGGTCTCACACACGGTATGGTATCCATTCAGGCAATACCGACAGGTGTTACAAGGAATATGGTGTGAAACGAAAACCCGATCGCCGAGTTTAAAATTTTTAACCCCTTCACCCAGTTTAACGATCTTTCCTGCGATCTCATGTCCTAAAACCAGAGGCGCTTTTTTTATACGATACCATTCCATCACATCACTTCCACAGATGCCACTGGCTAAGACCTTTACCAATATCTCACCGGGACCGATCTTGGGTTTGGGTAACTCTTCTATCCTCACATCCCTGTTGTTGTAATACATTGCCACCCGCATGCTATCAGCTCCTGCAACATTTACTTATCAAGAATTATGCAATCAAACTACAGATGCCCCAAAATTCTTAACTACGCTTTTTCGCTATTCTTTACATCTTTGAATATCTGAAAGGCTTTCTCAGGAGTGGCATTTTCATGCACCATAGCCTGTAAAGCTTTTGCCATAGCTACCGGATGAGGATTCTGCCAGACGTTTCTTCCCAGATTTATTCCGATAGCACCTTTTTGCAGTCCATCATAGACGAACTCCAACACCTCCAGCTCCGTCTCACATTTGGGACCACCGGCCATGACAATGGGAACTGGACAGCCATCAACCACCTTATCAAAATCCTTTTCACACCAGTAAGTTTTGACCACCTTTGCTCCCAGCTCCGCGGCTATCCGGCAAGCCAAAGCAAGGTAGCGTGCGTCTTTTTGACCCACCTCTTTGCCCACAGCAGTAACTGCCATCACCGGAATGCCGTAGTCTTCGCATTGATTGACCAAATTAGCCAAGTTTAAAAGCGTCTGGTGCTCGTAATCTGTGCCGACGAAAATGGAAAGTCCCACCGCAGTGGCATTGAGGCGGAGAATCTCCTGTATGGAGATGGTGATACCCTCGTTGGCCAAGTCCTTGCCCACCATGCTGGTTCCTCCGGATACCCTTAAGATGATAGGCTTATCTATTCCGGGATCAACTGCGGATCGCAACACCCCTCTGGTAACAAAAAGCGCATCGCAATAGGGCAGAAGTGGTTTTATGGTCTGGGCTGGCTTTTCTAAACAGGTGGTGGGACCCTGAAAATATCCATGATCTATGGGCAGAAAGAAACAGCGTCCATCAGACCCGATCAGGCGATTCAGGCGGTTTTGCATTCCCCAATCCATTTTATGCACCTCCTTATGAGAGGACTTTTTTGTAGGATCTGTCGGATACAAGACTTAGAAAGCAATTTTTTCCTTACTTAATCCCTGAAGGACAGGGCTATCACCTGCGTTATCTTTCTGATCTAACGATCAAATAGCCCTTATCCATCAACCAGTGGTGAAATTGATAAGCGGTATACCTGCAATCGCTCTTGCAGATCTCTCTTATCTTCTCATACTCGAAAGAGCCCTGTTTTTGAGCATCCAGCTTCAACTGAATCGGGCATTTTATCTCTTTACAAAACTCTCTGCGCTTGTAATCCACATATCCCTTAATTGACGACATGCTTCATCTTTTCCTTTTGGCTATAAGCTTATTAATTTGTCACCAGGGAGATGGTTTAGTTGTCCCCACCCCTGGACCGAAAAGTAAAGCGTTAATCAAAAGCCTTTCTGAACCGTGGAAATAGCCCCTAAAATCTGGTTGAAACGCAAAGAGAACGATCTGTCCCTTTCCTCTGCTCTCACGGGTAAGATATGCGGTGTTAGCCCATCTTTGGTTAGCTTCGGGCCAGAGAAGCCCACTCAGTCTGAGGCTATCTGGCTGGCTCAGACGAGCTACAGTCTGAATCGGGCTTTTGGACATGAAAGCAAACTCCGTATATAAGATGACCGGAACTTTCTCCCCCATCCCTGAAGCAAGCCAATGCTCCTTGTCCAGATCTGCCCGTAAAATTACTCCTCTTGGCCTGAAAACTCGAAGTCTTTCATCCATCCTTTGAAGTCGTTCTGAATCTTGGTATGGTTTGTCCTTCTCTTTAGCTTTTTTCGGCGATTCAGATACTTTTTCTTTCTCAGTAGGAGGACTCCAGATCATCGATGCATCCACGGACGGTTTCTCCGCCTGTCTTTCCCATCTGGTCGCCTCCTCATACTCATTTAGCTTATCCAGCACTTGTCGGCGAAGCCTCACCTGGCTCAGGTTTACAGAGGTGTCTGCGACAAATGCGGCTGAGCTTCCAATGGCGATCAAAGTTCCTCCATTCTCAATCCATCTTCGCAGCTTCTCAACCCCCTGTCTGCCCACCAATCGTTTGTATGCTTCAGGACCTCCCCAGATCGCCGGCAGAATCAACACATTATACTTCTCCAAATCAATTCTCCAGAGGCTACCTAAGTCCAGAGTGGAAAAACGGAGTCCCAATCTCCGATCCAAAAGATGCCAGATGCTTCCATAGCTGGTGAAATCGATAGGTTGTCCTGCGAATATCCCTATACGTGGAACCTCTAAAAGAGGGAAATAATGCCCGCCCAAATCCGGTCCTGCCTGGCTCAAGGCGGTGTTTATCCCATAGATGGTTATTCCAGTCCTTTGAGCCAATTTCTCCACAAGCTCATGAAGGTCTTCGCCATTCTCCCTGCATCTAAGTAGAATGCTACCTTGAGAAAACCTTCTTCCCTCTATCTGGAAAGGCATCTTTGCCATTCTGACCTTTAACCCATTCTCAAGCAGAACCGTAAGGGCATTCACGGCTCGATCATCCAGATAATCAAACACATACCCATATTGGGGATTGGGATTTACCACCTTACCCACAGAAGGTTTTACCTGGGTTATCCTGCGGGTGCTCGTCTTCACTTCTCTTTTGCTCCAGTAGGTCTCCACATCATAGGCCAAGGGAAGAGACCAAGCAGACACCTCGTACATTTTGGTCCGGTGCTTCTTTTCCAATGCTTTTCTTTCCTGCCGGAGAAAAGATGGCGACATTTGGGGATCAAATTCCAAGATCGCCCGAATCAAAGGACTTAAAGGTTGATCCAGAGGTACGATATAAGTTCCTTTTGGAAATTTTTTTTGGGACGAAAATCCTCCCCAAAAATCATACAGCTTTCCAGCTTTAAAATCTTTCGTTGCCTGGTAAACTTCAATTCCCTGAGAAAGTAAAATCTCCACTAACTGATCAGTTCGAGACTTGTTCTTTGTGGGCACAAAAAGAAAGGATTGAGCGGAACCTTTCCTCCCATGGATTGCATTTTTCTTCTCCTTAGAGAAATCCTCAAAGATAGCTTCTTTATTCCGAGCTAAGGTTGTCAAATTGGTCATCGCACTTATAAAGTGATGATGAACAGCTTCACGATAGGTCAGTAAACTTCCATCTTTCTGCCTTACTGCCGATCCCTGCACCCCGGCTTGTTCATACAGAATGCCCAAAGCTCCGGTATAAAGTCCCCAAGAGTTAGCATAACCGGGATACCACATCTCCAGCCATTCCCGGGTGTAATAGCTCCACCCATATCTGTCAAAAGCTTGAGCCTGATCTCGAGCAAAGATCTTCCACCATTTCTTAATAGTGGTGCTCAAAGCCGGAAGAAAGGGTTCTCTTGGAGGAGAAAAAAGATAAGTATCCTGCGGTCCCATTTCATGTGCGTCCACGAGAAGTTGAGGAGAGAATTCCAGAAGGATTTTGACCTTCCCGCGTGTCTCGGGCTGAGTCAAAATGAACCAGTCTCGATTGAGGTCAAAAAGATAGTGATTACCTCGTCCCCAGGGCCAGAAGCCTCCGTGCTGAAGGCTTTGATCGTCAAAGTTAGGAATTTTTCCGGAGGCGGTCTCCAGTTGTTTAAGGAAACGTTCCCTACCATCAGGATTCTGGAGGGGATCAATAAGTGTCACCACTCGGTCTCTGATCATTCGGGTAACAGAATCGGTCCCCGCTACAAGCTGATAGGCTAACTGAAGGGAGGCATCGGTGGAGGAAAGCTCATCCCCGTGGACACAAAAGCCCAGCCAAGCAGAAGCTGGGGTTTGTTTGATTAAAGAAAGGATTTCCTTTGGCTGGCTTATTTTTCTTGGATCAGCCAGTTTCGAGATCGAACTTTTTATCTGATCAAGTCGTTTTAGATTCCGTTCCGAACTGACGATCAGGCACAAAAGGTCTCTCCCCTCATGTGTTTTGCCGTATTCGATCAATTTTGCTCGAGGAGTGGACTGAGCCAGAGCCTGAAGGTAAGAGATCACCTCTTGATAATGAGAAGGTTTGAACCCTATCTGGTAGCCCAAGATCTCTTCAGGCGTAGGAATATCAGGATCATAGGTGCCCTGAGGAAAGAAGGGCTCTTTATGGGTTTGAGGGGTGGCGCGTATCGAGGATTCCTCGGAATAAACTGTGGCTGGTAAGGCGAGGCCCCCATAAAAAAACCAAGTTATCGTCGTCAAAAGCAGGATAGCAAGAAGACAGTTTTTACAGAAATTTTCTTCTTTAGAACTAACCAGGCTGATAGCTTTCATTGACAATTCCTTCGCCTCCGCACGTAGGCTAATAATTTCCATTAATACTTAAAAGTATACCACTTCAGACCGAAGTGAGCTATCTAAATTTCTTTAACTCTGTTAGACTCCACATCTTTTGAAGGATAAATAAAGACAAACACCTCCCGTTTGTCAAATGAAAATCGATCGCAATTGATGCCTATATGCAAATCATACATATTTTGAGAGAGAAAAAATTGCAATCTCCAATATGAATTTTATTCTAAGAGGATAGAAAATTAGCAGAATGTCTTTCTTTAGTTTTTGTTTGTTGAAAGAAAAGAGGGGTGGAGAAGTTACAGCTCTTTTTGAGATTTAATCCTTAAGCGGAGCCTTTGGGCTGAGAGGAGGTTGACCAGAAAGCATTCCCGATTATTCTTTTTCCTTCAAACCTTCTTCAGCTTTTGGACCGTCAAAATGACCTTTCAGGAAATATAAAATCCAGAACACAAAAGATCCAAAAGCCGCACCTGCAAGAAAGGATCCCCAGGTATACTTTTCCAGCCACACGAACCAGACGATCAGAGTTAGCAACAGACAAAGTGTTATAACCTTAAGCACCCGGCTGAAGACCAGACGAAGAAACAACCCAAATCCAAAAGACCCCTTGATCAAGTTCTCTAATATCAGAGCTTTCACCTCTTACCTCAGGTTTCAGAAAAGAAGAATTGGACAAGATCAAAGAAAAGATAAAAAGCATAGCAAAACATGACCACCATATAGGAGTGAATGGAAAGTATTTTCAAAAAGGCGGCCTGTGGAGTGACAAATGCTCTGATCGCCAGAATGATCAAGCTCAAGCCCGCCCAGGAGATGAGCATAACCAGAGTATCAACCACAAAAATCATCATCATCTTTTTTATTGTAATCATGATTTTTTACCCTCAGTTAAGCAAAAGTAAACTTAAAACCTTTTATCTTTCTCCTTTTGAGCAACATAGGATAAACCTTCATTGCACTTGAACTGAGCCCCCCATGGTGGAGATGCCAATTATATATCTGTTTTGAATATCGACCTTCAAAGGTAGGTTAGTAAGTCAACTTGACCAGATTCCTTGAAAATGAGCGAAAAAAGGACAGCTGGTCAGAAATAGATCCTACCAAGAAATGAAGCTGGCAGGATCAAAAATTTGTTTTCTTAGAGTGTTAATTCCCCTTTCAGGTAGAAGCCTAAAAAAACGATCAGGGAGAAAATTAATCTATCCTTTCCAAAGCCTGCTTTAGGTCTTCCTTCAGATCCTGTTCATCCTCGATGCCGCAGGAGAGTCTGACCATTCCCGGGGTGACATCTAACTTTTCTAGCTCCTTTTGGTCAAAGCCAAAATGGGAGGTTAAAACAGGTAGGCTGGCTAAGGACTCCACCCCACCCAGACTGGTTGCATTGATAAACACCTTGAAGCTATCTATCACCTTGGTGGCATTTTCAAGACCTCCCTGGACCTCAAAGCAGACCATCCCCCCAAAGCCTTTCATCTGTCCTCTTGCCAAGTCATGCTGTGGATGAACCGAAAGACCTGGATAGAAGACGCGACTGACCCTATCATGTTCGGACAAAAACTCTGCCACCCTTAAAGCATTTTGGTTTTGACGTTCTACCCTCACCGCCAAAGTCTTCAGTCCCCTGAGAAGAAGAAAGGCACCAAAAGGATCAATACAGCCACCCAGCACCTTCATGGTTTCTTTAGCCTTATTTATGATATCTTTAGGTCCCACAATGACGCCTGCGACCAGATCACTGTGACCCCCCAGATATTTGGTTCCACTGTGAATCACCAGGTCCGCCCCCAAGGTGATGGGGTTCTGATTATACGGGGTGGCAAAGGTGTTGTCCACCGCCACCGGTATCTGCTTTCCTTCAGCCATCTTCACGAGCTTTCTTAGGTCCACGATCTTTAAATTGGGATTGGTGGGAGTCTCACAGAAGAAAAGTCTGGTATTGTCGTTCATCAGCTCTTCTGCCTGCTCTATCTTTTCTGGATCGATGAAACGAACACCGATTCCCAGCTTGGGGAAGACCTCTTTGAACAGATGGTAAGTTCCTCCATAGACCGGCTGGGTGCTGATTATCTCCTCCCCAGAGGAGACCAGACTTAGCACCAAAGTGGAGACCGCCGCCATGCCAGAGGAGACCACCAAAGCTTTCTCCCCTCCTTCCAAAGCCGCCATCTTCTCCTCCACCCGTTTTTGGGTGGGATTTCCGTATCTGGTATAAAGATACTTAGAGGCGTCTCCCCTTTGAAACTCCAGCACCTCAGCCGTATTCTTAAAGGCAAAGGTGGAGGTCTGATATATGGGGGGTGTTACCGCTCCGAAAGGAGAATGTTCTTCCTCTCCAGCATGGATAGCTAATGTGGAAAATCGATATTTTTCTTTCATCCTTTACTCCTCTTCTCTTCCATAATTTTAATCCCTTATTCTTCCAGCAATAATTGCAGAGTTTCCTCCAAATGCTTTAGATCAAATGACCCATCAAATCTTTTCCAAATCCTCCCCTTTTGATCGAAAAGGATGGTGGTAGGCACGCCCTTAAAATCCTTCAGGCAAGCAATGGATCGTTGGTCGCCGACAAGAATAGGATAGGTGATTTTGTTCTTCTTAACAAATGGCTCCACCAATTCCAAACTGTCCTTATCCAGAGCGATGCCAACAACCTGCACCCCTTTGTCTCTATATCTCTCATAAAGATCGTTCAGTTTCAACGCCTCCTCCAGACAGGGAGGACACCAGGTAGCCCAAAAATCTACTATCAAGATCTGATCTTTAAAGTCGCTTCGGCTATGGACCTTCCCTTCCAAATCTGGAAGACTAAAATCAAAACTAAAATTAGGGTTGTGATGAGAATCTTTCCCGCAGTAGAATAGAAATAAAACAAGAAATGAAAGCAGAAGAGGCGATTTTTTTATCTTATAACTCAAATCCAATCCGATAGTTTGAAGCCAAATCCTCAAGTTAATTCAAAACTTACCTATTGAAATGAACAATCTTTTGATTAAACTGGCAAGGGGAAAATTGTAATTTTTCAAACTTGTTATAACCGAAGCAGGATAAGATTGAAAATGAGATTAAAATTCTTCGGACCAAGACCAAGCCTTTGGTTTCCAGAGAAGCACTAAGATAGGCGATCATTTTGAAGTTGAAAGGACATAACGGTTAGCAAAGATATCACTTTCAGCTTAGCTCATGGAGTTTCGCCATCCGGATATGCGTCAGCTAAAAGTTGGATGGGGTGTTTTACTTTTTGTCTCATCTTTTTCTGAAGAAAGGTTTCCTCAAACCGCATCATGCAACCAGGACAGCCACTGACCAGAAGATCTGGGTCAACCTTTTTCATATTTTCCAGTTTGTGTTCCATTATCCCTTTGGAGATTGGGTAATATTTCAAATTAAACGATCCTCCCCCTCCACAACACCTATCCGACTCGGCCATCTCAACAAATTTCACCCCAGGCAGTTGGTTTAAAATCTTTCTGGGCTCCTCCCTTATTCCCTGCCCCCGATTCAAATGACAGGGATCGTGATAAGTAACAACGACCTCTCTCTCCGGCGTCCTGAAATCTTTTTTCATATCAATGACATTGATTAAAAACTCCGAGATGTCATAAGTGGGAATATCAAAGTTGACTCCCAAAAGTTCCTTGTATTCTTTCTTTAAGGTCAGTCCACCGGAGGCACAATTGACTACGATGCAATCCACCTTTGCATCTTTGAAGACCTTCAAATTCCTTTGGGCATGTTTGATTCCGGTCTTGAAATCTCCTGAATTGTATATGGATGTGCCACAGCACACCTGTCCTTTAGGGATTACCACTTCGATATCGTTATGAGTCAGCACCTTTATTAAAGCTTCGCCTACCTCCGGATAAACCAAGTTGGTCCCACAGCCGTAAAAATAGCCCACCCTCATCTTCGGATTTTTCACCCTCACAACCTCAGGAACTCTTTTTCTTAAAGGCTTCTTGGCAATTGCCGGATAGATCCTCTCCTTCCAGCCATCCGGGAATGGTAAGAACAAAGTCAATGGATTTTTTTCCGGCAGGATTTTGTTGGCTAATCTTCCAGCAAAGGTAGCCCACCTTGCCACCGGGGGCAGAAGCCTGCCCCTCTTTAACAGAAATCGGAAGATCGTTCTTTCCAGAAGGGTGAATTTTCCTGCCTCCACCAGGTCCGCTCTGGCACACAAGATCAAATCATCGGCCCTCACCCCGCTGGGACAAGCCTCCACACACGATTTGCAGTTCAAACAGATATTTATCTTCTTTCGAAAAATCTCAGAAAGTTCTAACTCACCCTGGTTGACCATATCGATCAAAGCTATTCTTCCTCGGGGAGCGGCCGGCTCATACTTCGTCTCAGCATAAACCGGACATACGGAAAGGCAGGTTCCACATTTCAAGCATTTTAGGAGCTCATCTTCCTTGGAGCCTATATGTTTATGATCGTTTTGCATATCTTATTTCCTTTTATCATCTGTGATACGGCTTTGGGGAATATAATCATAGTGCTACTCTTGTCAAGTTTTTGACATTGACATTTCTGAAAAACTTTTTTGGCAGGGCTGGAAGCCCTGACTTCCAAAGGCTTGCTACGTATGAGAGAGAAGGCTTATGAAAGACGCCCACTTTTTTATTATGCTAAGGATGAGGGTTCACTTCCATTTATTCAGAGGGCAGATTATCATACGATCGAAGGCAGGCTTACGGATTATGTGGTTGCTCTCGGAAGATTTAAGAGCAAAATTAAATTTGCATCAGATAGCCTCTAAGTAAGCCTTTGAAGATCATCTTTTTTGATGCCTCTCATTCGCTTGAATCATGCTTTTATGGATAAGTGTTGTCGGTGACAGATCAGAAAAAAACTTATTCCACTCAGATGCTGGGGATTCTTCATAAGAAAAAGAACTTTAATTGAGTTAAGATTTGAAGACCTCACCCCCTATCCCCTCTCCATTTCGAAGAAGGGGATAGGGAGTGAGTTCTGCCACTCTTCATCCGATCCCAATTTGTGGATGAAAATATGGTTTAACCAAGAGTACAGGCATCCTTTACTCCTTTCCGCAGGATCCATAGGACTGGTATAATGATTTTGGCAAAAATGCCAGAAAGGAGGACCCGGTGTCTGGTGTAAGTATAATACAATCTCTTTTTCCAGGTTAAGTAAAAATTAAGGAACCGATCAGGTTTGCCCGAAAACTCAAACGACATAGCCAAGGAATTCTTAATCATCGTATTTATCCTATTCATAGAGGCAAACTCGAGGGAGTCAATAACACCCTCAAAGTCATCAAGCGTAAAGCCTATGGTTACCTAGATACAAGATATTTCATCCTTAAGTCTAAACAGGCTTTCGCCGGCACTCGACCCTGCCAAATTGGATACGAACCTTATTTTGCCTCATCCTTACCATCTCTTCACTTATAAGGAGAGAGGGAAAGGTTAATATATCTTCAAGACTAAGATGGTGAAATCGTCATAAGGAGGGCGACCCCCGCTAAATTCTCTTACCTCATCTATCACTTTTTGTTTTAACTCCTCGACTCCCAAGAAGCGGTGTGCCACCAGCAAATCGACCAACCTCTTTTCACCAAACTCCTCTTCGTTCGAATTAAAATTCTCAGTTAATCCATCGGAGTAAAAGAAGAGTAAGTCATTTTTTCTTAAAATCAGCTCTCCTTTCTCATAGGTGGCGTCAGGAAATATGCCCACTATCAGCCCTCCCTCCTTTAGAAATTCGACCTCTCCATCTTCATGCACCACCACCGGATAGTTATGGCCGGCATTACAGTAACAGAACATCCTTTGATGAGGAACGAGCTCCCCATAAAACATGGTGGCAAATTTCTCTGAGGTGGTGGAGGAATAGATCAATCGATTGATGTTGGAGATCACCGTAGGGGGAGACAACCTGTTTTTCACCTCCGCCCGCAAGGTGGCATGCACCAGCGAGATGAGCAAGGCGGCGGGCATTCCCTTGCCGGAGGCATCCGCTATGGCAATCCCGATTGAGCCTGAATCTGTCTGAAGAAAATCATAGTAGTCCCCTCCCACCTGTCTGGCTGGCTGGATGAAGGCGGAGAACTCAAAGGATTCGCCTTTAGGGCAGCTTTTGGGCAATAGCTCCATTTGAATCTGGCGAGCCAAGCTGAGTTCCTCCTCCAGCCTTTGCTTCTCTAAGGATTCCTGATACAATTGGGCATTGTTCATGGCGATCACCTTCTGATTGGACTGTACATCTAAAAGAGA
>JAOZNS010000276.1 GCA_029933635.1 Candidatus Zixiibacteriota bacterium
AGATAGTATATGCCAGTCTATACAAATAAAACCTTTATGTCAAGTCCTTTATACGTCATTGTAATTATGAATTTGACTACTTAGTGAAAATATATACTTTTTGCCTAACCATCATGAATAATTCGGGTAAAAAGCCTCCTTTTCCATCGTTCGATGTTTGTTTCGAAGTGGTGAGGGCCAGAGGGAAATTCTGGCACAACCTTGACCTCTCCCCGCTAAAGCGGGGAGAGGTTTTTATCTCTTTTCTTGGGGCAATGCCATGAGATTTTTGGGTGCATTTTTATTTAACCTTCGTTAAAAAAAACCTTGACATACTTGAAGATATTTGCTAAAATTGCCTTGATTTTTAAACCTAACAGGGTTTGTGAGGAAATTTTTTCCGCTAGGGGGGCAGAATCCGTGCAATTTTTCCCCTCTAAGATGGGCCAGAAATGGATTTATAAAGGGGTAATTTTAAGTTAGAAAAGAGATTAGAAAAGTAATTCTAAAGATATCCCCCTTGGCATAGAATTTGCTCCTCGAAGAATGCGTTGCCAGAGGATAAAATTTGAAAAAAAGACTTGACAGACATACATCTTAGTGCTATTCTCTCATTTTGAAAAAAGGCCTAAAGTTTTTTCTTCTTTCTGCCGAATAGAAATTTGTTGTTGAATAGAGAAAAGGGCTATCAGCGACTCCCCACCAAGAGACTAACGCTGATAGCCCCCCTGCATACAAAAAGGTGCGGTCTTTTTGTATGCACTTCAAATATAACGACTGATCTGGAGAAAGTCAAGGTCTTTTTAGGGTCAAGAAAAGGGCAGGCTGTCTGAAAATAGAGCAACACCTTTTCGGGGAATAGCGGGGTTTTGTGGATGGTCTTTGTCAATGGACTGGTCTCACCGAATCTCTATGGATGGTAAAAACTCCCTGGCTGGCTGCGGTTGAAAAGTCCTACTGCTTTATTTCGAGAGGATAATGAGAATTTTAGAGATATAAAAAGGGAACGAAGGAGGTGATGAGTGAAGGAGAATAGGTGTATAACGATTTGGCTGGATCACACCAAAGAGTTATCGTCAATACAATTTCAGAGATAAATAAAAGAAGGAGGTGATAGCGGACCAAAAAGCGGAGGTCTTTAGGAGAGCAGAGGCAAATTCTTAAAAGGAGGACGGGATGATGAACATACCGTTTCATCATCAGGAGTTAAATCATGATAACCCAGAAAGGGGGAATAAGATGAGAAGTAAGCTTATTTTTGGCGTAATCTTGACTATGGGGTTGTTATTGATAAGTGTCGCTATGGCTGCTGGCTCCGTGACTGTGACTCCTGCTACAGGTGGCAGTGCCATATCCGCTGATGACTATGCTGATTCTTCTTTGACTGCTTTGACAGGGCCCACTATTATCGCCGGGGCTACCGACGACATCGCCGATACACTTATCATACTTGCCCCTTCTCACTTCAGGTTTCCCGTTGATAGCATAGTGACGGCAACCCTCACCAATGGAGGTGCTTCAACCCTTAAGCTGAGTGATAGCACGGTGACCCCAACTCCGGCTGGCGATTCTATCCTCTTTGTGGTGAGCACGAATGCAGCGGCTAACGACACGGTAATCATCTCTGGACTCTATGTTTTCCCTATTGCTAACACTACGCAGACTCAGAATATTACTGTCGATCCTGATGGTGGGGGTGGGGCATCTGCGGTGAATGCTGGAGCCTTGACCATAGTTCATGGAACAGCCACTAAGTTGACCTGGACCACTGGACCCAATTCATCTCGTCAAGCTGGCCAGCAGTTCACCACAGGTACGGTGACCGTTCAGGACCAATATGGCAATACGGTTGATACAGGTGCGGATTCAGATGCCGTCATCACGGTTAAGGCGTATAGAAGCGATAACTGGCAGTTAAGCCAAGGTTTTTGGAATGAGGGGACGATCGCTAACAGCACGGGTGTAATTGATACGGCCACATCCGGGGTGGTCAACTTCGCTTCCAACCCTAAATTTGATTTCTCCAAGGCGGGAAGCTACTACTTCGTGGCCACGGCCTCAGGCCTTGCCTCCGATACCTCCAATGCAGTGACTATTACCTTCAACGAGACGCCTGGCGATATGACGGTGGACCTAACTGCACCAACCACAATGGAGGTAAACACCTATAGCAATAACAATGTTTCTGCTGTATTGAGGGACAAATACAACAACCCAGTGATCGATAGCACCATAGTCTTCGAGATGACATATGGTACAGGCGGTTATTTTCGGGACAATAGCTCCACGGCCTGCACAGTGGTGGTGAATTCCAATGGCTATGGTGATGTGACCTACAACTCTGGACACGATGTCTCCACGGGGGATTCTATCAAGGTTTACCTTTTGGCCAATGGAAGCGAGGTCTCCGGGGTAAATGATCGAGCGGGCATCACCCTGACCCCCGGTGCGCTTACCACCATCGAGCTTTTGCCGGTAGACTATGGGATCACCAACTCAGATGAGAGGGTAGTTGTTGACGACTCATCTGACTGGTTCACCGCAGAGCTCCAGGACTACTGGGGCAATCACATCGATGCCGAGGATGTGGCAGGAAAGAGGATATTGGTTAGGGTAGACGGTCCCTCCCGGCCCTGGACAGCCAGCAGGTATACCACCCCGGTGTTGTATACCTCTGGCTCGGAGACATTCTGGAGGTTCAAATACATTGCTGGTCATACGGTCACCTCTACCCCGGATACGATCATCGTGAAGAATGACGCCGATACTACCATCTATGATGTCTCCTATGCCAAGGTGATCGGTGGGCCAGTTGCCGCCGACAGCCTATTCTTAACCTGGCACGCAGGCAATGACAGCGCGGTGACCGTATGTGATGATAGCAGCAACACCATAGTCTTTGATATCGTGGCCAAGGATCAGTATGGAAACCTTACGGAGAACAGGGTGATCAACTACTCGCTGAGCGGTACAGGGAACTACGGCGATTTTGCTGCCTGGG
>JAOZNS010000277.1:0-285 GCA_029933635.1 Candidatus Zixiibacteriota bacterium
TATGGTGTCCGCAGGATTCATAGGGAAAGGAAAGTGAACCCCTTCCGATCATAACAGGCAGGACCTTTCGAAGAGGCGATTTTTTAAAAAATTTTAAATTTTTGGGGCGTTTCGAGTGTATATTAAATATTGACCACTCAGGAGGAAAAAATGGCAGAAAAACAAGATTTAGAGGCAGTAGAAAAGCTGAATGAGGCTCGGAACAAGATAAAAAACGAAATCAAAAAGGTAATCGTGGGGCAGGAGCGGGTGATCGATGAGCTTCTGATTGCGCTTTTGTCCAAT
>JAOZNS010000277.1:295-2355 GCA_029933635.1 Candidatus Zixiibacteriota bacterium
ATGCCCTCGGACATCACCGGCACGGAGATCATTCAGGAGAAGGTATCCACCGGGGAGAGAACTTTCAAGTTTGTTAAGGGACCCATTTTCGCCAACATCGTTCTGGCGGATGAGATAAACCGCACTCCACCCAAAACCCAGGCGGCACTCCTGCAGGCAATGCAGGAGCATGAGGTGACTGCCGGAGGGGAGACCTATAAACTAACAGAGCCTTTCTTCGTATTAGCCACCCAGAATCCCATTGAGCTGGAGGGAACCTATCCGCTTCCCGAAGCGCAACTGGATCGTTTCATGTTCAATATCTACGTGGATTATCCTTCCGAGGAAGAGGAGAACACAATCGTTAAATCCACCACCAGCGCCTACGGACAGGATTTAGAAAAGGTGATGGGGGCAGACGAGATCATAAGGTTACAGAAGCTTGCTCGACGTGTGCCGGTGTCAGATCATGTGGTGAACTATGCGGTCAGACTTGCCCGCAGCACCAGACCCAACGAGAACAATTCGCTTCCCTATATCAAAAACTGGGTTAACTGGGGAGCCGGACCGCGGGCTTCTCAATACATGATCCTGGGAGCAAAGACTAAGGCAATTTTAGATGGCAGATACACTCCCTCCACAGAAGACGTTAAGGCCACGGCGAAGCCGGTTCTAAGACACCGTATCGTCACCTCCTTCAATGCGGAAGCAGATGGAGTGGGGACTTTGGAGATTATTGAAAAACTCCTGCAAGATGTCAAGGAAGAATAGTTTGTCGAAGCTGGAAAATTCCCAACAGATGAAACAGATGAAATAGGGGAAACAGATGAAAAATTCGAGCGCTGGGTTTCGTAACGAGCTTTGCCGACGATGCGAAGCTCGTATGAGTGCATTGGCACATTCATACGAACAAACGACGGAGATCGAAGCTGGTTTAACGGTGTCGAAACTCATTTCGAGGCTCGAAGCTCGGCGATAGATGCTGGATTTATCTTCTTCTAATAGATCCTTGGATTTAGAACTGAAATCTTAAATGGCGAGGTTTTCCATGAGGCGGGGAGACATTTTCAAGAGATTTCTTCTTCTCTTTTTAATCTTTGGGTTCCTAAGTTGCGCCAGCAAGGAGGAACAGGCGGAGAAACATTTCAGAAAAGGTTTTAAGTATCAGGATCAAGGGAACTTGGAAAAAGCCTTGGAGGAGTATCAAAAAGCAGTTCAGCTCAATCCAGGCTATGTAAAGGTTTATACAAACATCGGGACGATATACTTGGAGAGGAAAGACTACGATCAAGCCATCCAGCAGTTCAAAAAAGTGATTGAGCTGAACTATTGGGATAGAAAAGCTCACTATAATCTGGGCTTAGCCTATCTTTATAAGGGGGAGAAGGATATGGCACAGGAAGAAGTGGAATTTCTGAAAAGCATACGTTCTGAACTTGCGGACGCGTTGGAAAGAAGAATAGGGGAAATGTAACCTTTACTTTAATCGTCGCCCGGGTAAGCCTTTACACTACATCTCCCACCACAGGCGGGATGTGGAAGGATGACTTGCCAACCCCACCAAAGGTGGGGCTACGCGAAAATTAGCAGTATAATGGAAAGATGCAAGAGGATTACCGCAGATTCTTAAAGCCGGATGTGGTCTCCAAGTTGTCTGGGATGGAGATCAAAGCCAGATTGGTGGTGGAGGGATTCATCGCTGGCTTACACAAAAGCCCATATCATGGGTTCTCAGTGGAGTTTGCCGAACACAGACAATATATGCCCGGAGACCCTCTGAAAAACGTGGACTGGAAGGTTTATGCCAAAACAGATCGGTTCTTCATCAAAGAGTTTGAGGAAGAGACCAATCTGAAAGCTTACATCCTGATGGATACCTCCGGATCCATGGGATACAGCTCCAACAGCATAAATAAGCTGGAATATAGCTGTTATCTTTCTGCCGCTCTTTCTTACCTGATGTTGAAGCAGAGGGACTCAGTGGGATTGGTTCTGTTTGATCAAAACATAAAAAAATATATTCCTCCCAAGTCCGCTTTGAGGAGTCATCTGCATGTTATCTTGCAGGAGTTGGACAAGTT
>JAOZNS010000277.1:2365-2979 GCA_029933635.1 Candidatus Zixiibacteriota bacterium
ATAAGCTTAAACCATCCCAGACCACCAACATCAGCTCTGCTTTGCACCAGATGGCGGAGAGGATTAAAAGACGCGGCTTGATCATCTTGATCTCCGATCTTTTTGACGATCCTGATAAGGTGATAAATGGTTTGAAGCATTTTCGTCATAAAAAACATGAGGTGATCGTGTTCCATGTGCTGGACCCAAAGGAACGCACCTTCGCCTTTCCGGAATTAGCCATTTTCAAAGATTTAGAGACAGACGAGGAGTTGATGACCTCCCCCTGGCAGATAAGAAAAGAATATACTGAAAGGTTTAAGGCTTTGGTCGACAAGTATACCTTTCAATGTCGGGAAAGCATGATCGATTATGTGCTTCTGGACACTTCGGCCCCTTTTGATTATGCTTTGTTCTCTTACTTGAGCAAAAGGCAGAGATTGTGGTAGGTTCACCGGTCAAGGGATCAACAGATTAAACGGATTAAGCGGATGGGAGTAGAAGAAGTTGGTGGTTTTGTTTTGCGGCCTTCGATGATGGCGAAGATCGGAGAAAGATTATGGCAAAGAGACTTTTGATTGGCGCTCACATGTCCATCTCTGGAGGAGTCTTCAACGCCCTCCTTTATGGGCAGG
>JAOZNS010000278.1 GCA_029933635.1 Candidatus Zixiibacteriota bacterium
ATAAAAGAAAGGTAAGAGAAGGATGGGTGATCTCAAACCGGATGGATAAAACCATCGTGGTTTCCGTGGAGAGGCGTTTCAGACACCCTTGGTATGAGAAGATCGTCCGAAGAACATCCAAACTTTATGCACACGATGACCAAAATCAATGTCAGATCGGCGATAAGGTAAAGGTGATGGAGACCCGACCTCTCTCCAAGCTGAAAAGATGGAGACTTTTGGAGATTATTGAGAAAGCCAAGTGAGCTTTTATGCCTGCGTCCGCCTACCTTAGTCGACTATCGATGGATGGGTGGCGTGAAGGGAAGATAAAAGATGATCAGAGAATATTCAACTTTAGTTGTAGCGGATAATTCCGGAGCGAAGAAGGTGATGTGTTTTCGGGTATTGGGTGGAACCAGAAAAAGATATGCCCGTATAGGTGATATAATAGTGGTGACGGTGAAAGATGCCATCCCTGGTGGAACAGTTAAGAAGTCAGATATCTGCCGAGCGGTGGTGGTAAGGACTACCCGTGAAACCAGACGTAAAGATGGCTCATATATCAGATTTTCTGATAACGCTGCGGTGATCATAAACGAGTTGAATGAGCCCAGAGGCACCAGAATCTTTGGGCCGGTGGCGCGAGAATTAAGAGAAAAAGAGTTTATGAAAATCGTTTCCTTGGCACCGGAGGTTCTCTAAGTTTGGCTGAGGAGGCTGCGGTCCAACTTAAAAGGTCAAGAAGATGAAGATCAAAAAAGGCGATATAGTTCTGATTATTGCCGGAGATGATAAAGGGAAAACCGGGAAAGTGCTGAAGGTCCTCTCGGGCAAAAACCGGGCAATCGTGGAGGGGATAAATTTCATTAAACGGCACACCCGGCAGACTCAGAGAGCTCAAAAAGGCGGCATAATTGAGAAGGAAGGATCTGTGCACATCTCCAATCTTATGCTTTTCTGCCCCAAATGTTCCTCCCCCACTAAGGTGGCTTACAAGATTCTGGAAGGGGAGGAGGGGGGAGGTGCAAGTAAAGTTAGAATCTGCCGGAAGTGCGGTGAAATAGTTTAAATAGTCTTTTAGATTATTAAGGTGAGGACTATGTAAATTCACAGGCTTAAGAGGAAAGAGAAGAAGACATGGCTGTGGTGCGCATAAAAGAAAAGTATGAAAAGGAAATTGTGCCTGCCTTGATGAAGAGGTTCGGGTATAAGAACGTGATGCAAGCGCCCAGACTTAAGAAGATCGTAATCAATGTGGGAATGGGAGATGCCATCCAGAACATCAAGCTTCTGGATGCTATCTCGGCTGATCTTGCTGCCATAACCGGCCAGAGGCCGGTTGTTCGCAGAGCTAAGAAAGCTATATCCAACTTCAAGCTCAAAGCTGGGATGCCCATCGGATGTATGGTCACCTTGCGGAAGGCCAGGATGTATGAGTTCTTCGATCGTCTGGTGAATATTGCCATTCCTCGTATTCGCGATTTTAGGGGCACCTCTGCTAACTCCTTTGATGGAAGAGGAAATTATAATCTGGGAATTAGAGAACAGCTAATCTTTCCGGAGATAGATTATGATAAGGTGGAGAAGATTAAAGGAATGAACATCACCATCGCCACCACCGCCAAAACCGATGAAGAAGGATTTGAATTGTTAAAGAATCTGGGAATGCCCTTCAGAAGATAAAAACTTATTTGAGAGACATAAGATTTTGATGTTGTAAATTTACAAAATTAAACTCTGAATTCAAGGAGATCATTTGGCCAAGAAGTGTTTGGTTGAGAAATCCAAGCGAAAACCAAAATTCCGCGTTCGTCAGCACAATCGATGTTATCGGTGTGGAAGACCTAGAGGATTTATGCGGGATTTCGGATTGTGCCGTATCTGCTTCAGGGAGCTGGCGCTTAAAGGAGAGATCCCCGGCGTGGTAAAAGCCAGCTGGTAAAAAAGTTAGAAAAGAGCCGAGTTCAAAATAAAAAAGATTTTAACCCACAAGTTGAGGTAAGGAAGGAAAATTTCATGAAGACCACTGATCCGCTGGCTGATATGTTGACCAGAATAAGAAACTCTCTTAAGGCAAAACACAAGAAGGTGGACGTTCCCTCTTCGGGGATGAAGAAGAGGATCGCTCAATTGCTTCTGGAACACAACTTCATCAGCAACTTCGTGGAGGTGGAGGACAACAAGCAGAATCTTCTGCGCATCTTCTTGAAATATGATCACCAGAATAATAGCTTTATCTCTGGGCTTTGTCGGATCAGCAAGCCCAGCCTTAGGATCTATGCGAACAAGAAACAGCTGGATCAGATGAGAAGAGAGGTGGGGCTCACCGTCCTCTCTACCTCCAAAGGCATTTTGACTCATCACCAGGCTAAGGAAGCTCAGGTAGGAGGAGAGGTTCTTTTTAAGGTTTGGTGATTTTTGAGCAGTTAATTCTGAGTATGGCTGAAAGGGAAAAATGAGCAGAGTAGGGAAAAAGCCCATACCCATCCCCTCCGGGGTGAAGGTCGAAATAGAGGATAACCTAATCATGGTCACCGGACCTAAAGGAAAGTTGACCCAGAGAATTCATCCATCCATGATAGTGGAGACCTATCAGGATGAATTAGTGGTCAAGCGACCATCAGATGATAAGTTTCACAGGTCACTTCATGGATTGACCCGATCTTTAGTTGCCAACATGGTGACTGGAGTGATCACCGAATACTGGAAATCCTTGGAGATTCAGGGGATCGGATACAAGGCCGAGCTTAAGGGAAAGAAGCTAAATCTCTCCTTAGGTTTTTCCCACCCCATATTGTTTTCTCCACCTGAAGGCATAAAGATAGAGCTGGATGGGCCCAATAAGATAAAAGTTTCAGGGGTAGACAAACAACTGGTTGGATTAGTGGCGGCGAAAATCAGATCCTTCCGTCCACCTGAGCCTTACAAGGGCAAAGGGATTAGGTATGAAGGGGAAATGGTGCGGAAGAAAGCCGGTAAGACGGCCACTTAGAAT
>JAOZNS010000279.1 GCA_029933635.1 Candidatus Zixiibacteriota bacterium
ATAACCGACCCCCATTGTCCAGAAAAGTCATCAAACTTTCAATATCCGCATGGGAAAAAACCGAGTCGCGATGATTGCCGGTAAACCAGATGACCGCCTCATAATCTGGGAAGTGGTAAGAGGCATCGGGCTCATTTTTTTTGTCCCATACATCATAATGTGCATTTATGGAATCTAAGGCTGAGGTGTAGTAATCCTCGAAATTAGAACTTTCATCCGTTCCTTGATCGTCATCTACCAGGAGGATCTCATTTCTTCCAATCCATACTTCTTTCACCAGACGAGTGCTGTCAGCCCCCCCATTTCCTACCAAATGTAAGGTAAAGTTAACCACAGTTTGAGGCATATCTGGCATCACATAGAATTCCATAGGATCATCGTAGTTGTTTACCGAGTCTCCAGGAAGGAGGTCTCCGACAAAGGAATAGTCATCAGTGAACAGGATATCTGGATTATCAACAGAGGCGGTAATCGATGTGCCATATAAGGGATCCCATTCGCTTCTGATGGTGAAATAAAGCTTCACCGTCTCATCGCCTTCCGGCCTGCCGTTTCCATTCCCCCCCAATGAATCGTCAAAGGTGAACTCCTCTATAAACAAAACTGGACGGATGGTTATGGTTCCCTGATAGGGAATACAATTTTCAGCGGTAACGGTAACTTGCATATCCCCTGCGGCAAAGGGTTCTATGGATAGATGAGCCCAGCCATCTATCAAGGTGAAGCCTCGAGAGTACACCTCATCTTTTTTGCTCAGACAAACCAGAGCACCCACCTTCGGTGAATCGTCAGCTTCCACGTAGATGTCCACCGTTTGTGGCTCCATATTCACGCTGTCCGGATGGGTAACCGAAAGAGTTGCGGGAATGGGAACAGATGGGGAGGTGACGAAGAGGGGCAACTCAGGGTCTCCTAAAAGAAGTAAGGTGTACATGATCCAGCGGTAATAACGGCCATTCCAGGTGCGGGCAGTGGGAACAAAAGGAATTTTGGAATCGGATAGGGTCTGCCCCACATGATAGATGCTGGAATCAATAAGCACCCTAAAGAATTCTTTGAAGAAAGCTGCTGATGAGCCTGACATGGGTTGTCCCGGCGTATACCAGCCATATCGGCTGTTGCCCACAAAGCCAAATCCTCCTCCATTAGGATTGTTGACCCAGTGCTCTCCCACGCAGTTGAAGTCAATCCCGTTAACGATACAGGCCATGGTATAGAAAAGTCCGGTTCGGGAACCGTTGGTTAAACCATCCATATCCGAATTGCTCCATTCGTCCGGTCCAATGGAGAACAAAGTGGCTATTCCGTGTCCATCGTGGGAGACTACATTTTGTCCTTCATTTAAGGCGTTTTGAAAACTGGTGTAGTTAAGATTCCCTAAGCTTTCGCACAAGAGGGTTGTGTCGGGAAAGTGAGGCGAGATGATGTTGTCATAAGCATACGTCTGCAAGAAACATCCATCGGTAATTTCGTCCAGATACTCCGCAGACATAAGCATCCGGGTAAGGTAGTCGGTGCTTGGATCAGTCTGGTAAGTTAAGGATTTGCTGACGAAGGTATTGACCTGATCCAGATAGTTGGACGGAGCCCGCCCCACTATCACCTCTGGATACAGATCCACGTTGTCTGTATACTCTCCGTAGATCGTGTCTCCATCTGCATTCCAGTTCCCGTCCAGATCCGAGTAGTAAAGATCACACGGAATTTCATCTTCCCAGTCATAATTTCCTGCCCCTGAGGTGAAAGCATAAGCAATACGATGGGGAAGGACGTTGGTGTCTCCACCTAAAAGGACCCAGATAGTTCCATGATTGGAATAAAAATCTATGATGCAATTTCTTATCCTTTCTTGTTCATCCACTCCACCATAGTTGGAGTTTATCCACTGGAGGGTGACTATCTCTGCAGGAACTCCTTTCTGGGTCTTCCAGTCAGCCAAGGGTTGAAAGGCGGAGACGAAGCTGGTGTCAGTTATTATCAGATACTCCACCGTCTCCTGTTTACCCATGATCATGCTCTGGAAATTTACATCATCAGGATTCAGAACAAAACCTCTAACCAATCGGTTATAAAAATCTGCCTGGCTCGAGGACCTGTTTATTACTTGAACTGGTTGGGAGCTGGAGGGACCAAGATTTAAGGAGAATTTAATTTGAGAATAAAAAATGAGCTTCCCTTCCGAGGGGACGTATTGAAGCGGGTAAACCACCAAGTCCACAATATGCTGTCCTGCCAGAAAACCATGCCCCAAGATCTCCACCAATTTTCCGGGATATTCTGTGCTCAAACTATATACCTTTGGGTCGGGCTGGATAAAGGGGATGGATTGATCCTTCCCGGGCAGATTCAGCAGTGGATACTCCTTTTGGGTAGGAAAAATGTTATAGTTTCCATCAAGTTCCTGATGCATTTCCCAGAGGATTGTCACCCCTTGAACCTCAAGGTCAGAGGGTATGGCTATCTGCAGAAATTTCACCGGAAGGTATGGTTCGCCTACAGATCCATAAAGTCTGCCTTCCTTCAGGCTTACCAGATCAAATCCTTCAGACTTCTCGAAGCTTAAATCTCCGGTCTGGAAATTTAGATTGAAAGTTGAAGTGGTAGCCTGTGCATCCTGAATGGAAAAAAACAAAATGCTCAAAGCTATAGCCAGTGAAAGGCATACCAAACCAACTGTTTTATGAGAGAGAAACATTTCTCCTCCTTTTTTGATTTTAAGGTTTTCCAACAACCCCTTCAAATTATTTTTGCCCTGGTCTTCGAAGGATTCTCCGTTATACTCCAATCATCTTTTCAAAAATCTCCTTTCTTTAAAAAAGATAAAAGATTAAGCAAAAAAGTCAAGAAGAAACAAGCGAAGGGTGGACCCACATCTATTCGGTCTCCGAGACAGCCCTTTTAGCCTCAGCCTCTTCATCCTTATATTTTTATCGCCAAATTCAGGTTCTTTCAAGAGCCTATCCTCCTTTTG
>JAOZNS010000074.1 GCA_029933635.1 Candidatus Zixiibacteriota bacterium
TGCAAACTGATTGAATCCTACAAAAAAACCAACATAAAAACGTTACGCTACCAAATTTTTAAAAAATATTCTTTTTTCGGGTATCGCCTGTTTTTCTGTTCTCCAAAAAGTGCGTGATTTATGTCTCGTCTTTACATGGGCAGGAGAAATTTTCCTTGACAACTGTCTTGGTTGAGGTTATAAATTATTGATTTTATAATTTAGGGTGTGCTCAAGTTAAGAGAATTTCAAGCAGGAGGTTGGTGATGACCAAATTCTATTTTGATGTGAGAGACATTTTTCGAGCTCCCCGCTTAGCGCTTTCCGGCAAAAAGATTTTGCTTCAGTTTATGGGACTTCTTCTGGGATATTTGGGGTATCTTTTATTTACCTATCTTGCCTTCCTTTCCGCCGGCTCCTCCTTCTCTGAAACTTGGGAGGTTCATGGGCTTTTCCCTCTTTCGGGTTTCCCTTTCGTTGCCTGGTATAGCTGGGCGATTTTCCTCATCGGCTGCATGATCGCTTTAATTTGCTGGCTTCTATCAAGCACCATGGTGGGAAAGGTTACCTATGAGCAACTCAAAGGGGATGACTTCTATTCCTCCAAGGAGGCTTTCAGGTTCTTAAAGAAACATTTTGGTCCCGCATTGCTTTCGCCCTTTTCCCTGTTAGCCTTTATCGCTTTTTTGATAATCTGTGGAATAATTGTGGGACTGGTGGGAAAGATACCCTACGTCGGGGAGATAGGCATCGGAATCTTTTACCTGGTTCCCCTGTTCGCCGCCGCCTTATGTTTGGCTTATGTGGTTTTCATCTTTTTCGTCTCCCTGCTTTTGGCTCCAGCGGTGGTGGCAACCTTAAAGGAGGATACCTTTGAGACCATCGTCCAGATCTTCTCCTCCGTGTGGAATCAGGCTTGGCGATACTTTCTTTACACCGGTCTTGTTGGGGTGATGGCCAAGGTGGGAATCTTTGTCTTCGGCTATTTCTCATTCAGGGCGGTTCAATTCATTCACCTCACCTGTGGAGTCTTCATGAAGGATAAGCTGACCGACATCACCGAGGAAGCCCTCTCTTACATCACCATTCCTCAGCATGTGCTGGACTATTTCTCAAACATCTTTGCCGGGATAAACTTCCGGTTCCATCTCCCAGAGATTGGTCCAGGAATTTATCTCAACTGGTCCGGCGAGGTCTCCGCCTTTTTAATCGCCATCTCCTTGATATTTATCATCTTTATGGTCCTCTCCTATGGTCTGGCTATAATAAGCACCGGACAAACCCTCACCTATATCATCCTCCGGAAGAAGAAGGATGATGAGAACCTTTTAGAGAGGAAGACAGAGACCGAAGAGGAGGAAGAGAGAAGAGAGATGGAGGAGAAGGAAAAAGAGGAGAAGGAGAAAAAAGAGAAGGAAACCGAGGCGGTGGGAGCTGAGGAGAAATCATCTGAAGAAAAACCTTCAGATAAATCGGAGGAAAAAAGCCAAGGAAGTTAACTGACCTTTTCTAAATAGTGAATCTGCTCTTGAGGATCTCATAGAGACAGTTCACGAATTGTCACCACCGGTTTAGTAACCATTAAAAAGCGGAGAGGCTAAGCGCTCTCCGTTTTCTGTTTTTCTTTTTCGATAACTTCTTATCATATGGTCTACTCTTGCCTGCCTTTTTGTGGGTCAAGAAAAAATTTCAGCCATCAAAGGGAATGTCGATATTAAAAAAGGGCTGAGCTTAACTAAATCAGAAGGGGGAAAGTATGTCAGCTGAAATCGTCAAATTATTGCGCAAAACCCCAATCTTTGCCACGCTTGATTCTTCCAGCTTGAAAAATATTGCAAGATTCTTCAAAGAGAAGACCTACTCTTCAGAAGAGGTGCTTTTTAAAGAGGGGACCTTAGGAGATACCTTGTACATCATCAAGGAGGGTGCCATAAAGATTACCCAAAAGGACAGGGATGGGGAGAAGGAAAAAAGTCGTGCTTTAAGAAGGGAGGGGGATATCTTTGGAGAATCGGGCTTCTTAGACGAATCACCTCGTCCAGCCACGGCTCAGGCAACTAAGACCACCAAGGTCTTACAACTATCCAGATCGGGCTTTCTTACCATCTTGAACAATCATCCTTTAATCGCTTATCAAATCGTCAAGGTTTTAAGCTCGCGCCTGAAGCAATCTGATCTACGAATCATCGAGGAGCTGAAGGAGAAAAATGAACAACTTCAGCAAGCATATCTTAGCCTCCAAGAGAAGCTTAAGATCAAGGAAAGCGAAAAGGGGGCAGATAAATCCTCGGAGACCGTAGGAGAAAGGGAAAGTTCGGCTGATAAACTGCTTTCTTTTGTTCCTTATCCAGTAATTTGCACCGGGGAGGACGAGCAGATCTTCTTTTTCAATAAAGCGGCAGAAAGGGAATTTGGTTATAGAAGCGAGGAAATATTGGGCAAATCTATCAAGATGTTGTGGAAGGAATCTTCCTGGCTTCCGGTTCTTCCAGCCATTCAAAAGGAGTTGAAAGAAAAAAAGGTCTGGGAGGGAGAGATGGTGGCTAAGAAAAAGAACGGAGAAGAGTTTCTATCTTTCACCGTCATCACCCCGATCTTTGACGCCCGTGGTAAAAATGATGGCAAGCTCTACTTCAGCCAGAATGTGACCCTAAAAAGAAGCCGGGAGTGGGAGGAAAGGCTGGAAGAAGAGTTAGCTATAACACAACAAACTGTCGAACCAGTAGCCGAGCTTGTGCAAACAGAGTTGAAAAAACTCTCCGACGCTTTTGAGACCTTGCCCCTTGAGCTGGGTGAGGCCAACCTGAACAGATCACAAAAGAAGATGACCATCATGAGAGAGGCACTGGATAACATCACACGTTTAATCTCAGAGTTGACTCCGACGTCTTCGCCTGAAGTTACCTCAGAGCCACTTAACCTGGTCGGTTTCCTGGAGGAGGAATTACTTCTATTAAAAGCTCAGAAAAAATTTCAGGATATCCTGCTGGAGACGCATTTTAAGGAAAATACTCCAGAGGTGAAAGCAAACAGAAGTCAATTGCAAAAGCTATTTCATACCATCTTGGACAATGCCGTGGCTTCATTACTTCCCGTCCTGGATCGAAAACGCACCATAACCATAGAGGCAAGCGGGGTGAATCAAAATAGGGAGGTGCTGGTTCAGATCTCAGATAACGGGATGGGAATAAGCTCATCGGATGTCTCGAAGGTCTTGAAGGGATATCCCCCAACAAAAATGGGTAAATTGGGTCTGGCTTTATCTTCGATAGCTCGAATAGTGAAAAGACACCAAGGAAGTTTAGAGATTTACAGCGATGAGGGAGCTTACACCCTGTTTGTCATCAAATTTCCTGCATACCAGGAAAAGGAAGTCTCTCTGCCTCAACCGGTCAGGGCTTTAGAAGTTCAAAGCTGAGATTTTTGAAAGTAAGAAAGAAGCTTAAGTTGAATCTTGGAACCTCCCAGGAACATCTTCTACCTACCATGCTGGGTAAGTTCAGAGAAATAGATTATCCTTAAAGTTATCCATTTTTTCCAACAAACTCATAGAAGCATAAAAGCGAGCGTTATCAGCTCTTCTTTAGAAGATAAGCTTTCTAAGGTCTCATATTGTTTTTACCTTCAGGGAAAGGAGCATATCAAAGAAGACGATGGCGGCGCCGAAAAGGAAGGTGCTTTTGAAGCCCAGAAGCTCCCAGATAACGCCGCCCAAGACGGGTAGAATCACTGCAGAAATATGGTTTGCCGTTACGCTGAAGGATATACAGCTGGTTAAATCGGACTTGCCTGAAATCTTCCTTATATAGGAGTGAAGGGCAATGGAGGAGCCAAAAAGTATGTTGTCCATCACAAAGAAGACAAATAGCAGGGGAAGCCAACCGATGTAGGCGTAGCCACAAAAGATGAAAACCAGCAAAAAAGAGCTTCCCGCCAGAATCGCCCTTTCTCCCCATCTCTCCACCAAATTCCCCATCAGATTATTGGTGTAGATGGTGATCACGTTTGAGAAGAAAAATAAAACTGCAGTAGTGGAGATATCGATATGATAGTTTGCCACCAAAAGGAAGATGGCAAAGGTGGTGAAGATATGACGTCGACAGCCTCTCAGAAAACTTAAGACATAGTAAAGAAAATATCTTCTTTTCAAGGAGATCTTTCTTTCTTCCCCCTCAACTCGGTTGGACTCAAGGGTGAAGGTGAAATAGATTCCAACCAAGGAGACCACTGCACCGAAGAAAGTCAAAACCTCCCGATAACCAAAAAAGAAGGTGGCAACCAAAACACAGAGGGTTGCGATCACCCCGGCTAAAGATTCGGTGCTTTTTATCCTTCCCTGATCTTTTCCTGATTCTTTGGTCCGGATAAAGTGGAGCAGAAGCGCGTTGTTGGAGGAGAGAAAGTTATGAAAACCAAAGCTCATCACCAACGTTCCTATCCCCAACATGAAAATCGAATCTGCATATCCCACTAACATCAATCCCAAACCGGAAAGGAAGATGCTTAGGGTGGCGATCTTGACCTCAGCTAAATATAAAGCCAAGGCTCCCACCATGAAACCTAAAAGACCTGGGATTTCACGAATCGACTGAATCATTCCTATCTGTGCCGGGGTGATATCTAAAATCTCCTTGGCGAAGTTGTTGAACGTCACCCTCCACACGGTAAAGCCAAAGAACAGACAAAAGGTGTTTAAAGCTATGGTTAGGAGGTTGACCTCTTGTTTTTGAAAAAGTTTCATCTCTCAACGCCAATATAATTAGCTACTTTTCCACCCTAACCCGAATATAATATCTTTTTTAAATTATGAATTTTAATTTTGCGCCTTTTCCCAAAAGGACGCGAGAGAGAAAATAGGAGGTTGTTCAAAAAAGCAAAACAGGCGGGGACAGTTTAGGTTGACCAATGTAGGAACATTCCCTGTGGAGCCCACCTTAGGGTCAGGAAAGGAACGAACCATTGTTCCCACAAAAACTTTCCTTCGATGATAGCGTCCATATGACAAATTAGATAAATTTGATCGGGATCACGCCAAATTCTTGGATTAAAAATCTGGGAGAGAGAAGAAACAGGAGGATAAGGTTGGAGAAATCCTCTGATCATAATACCTTGTTGGGGCAATTCATGAATTGCCACTTGTATTAAGCGCAGCCTTCCACAGGAGGAGGTCCTCCCTTGTATAGATAATTTATCAGGTAGACCACATCTCCTACATCCACCACACAATCGCCATTGGCATCTCCTGCCGCTAAAGGATCGGGGGGAGACTCTTCCTTGTAGAGATAGTTGACCAAACAAACCACATCGCCCAAATCAATTACCCGATCGCCATTAGCATCTCCATATAGATACTGCCACGGTTGATTCAACCAATCCAGCACAGTCTGCATTACCATCATTTGAGTGCTGAGCCATTTCCCGTGAAAGAAAAAGCCACTTGAATTTATTCCCTCAAAGCCAAATCCGAAATAGACCAGCTTGTAATCCCCCTGGTATTTTATTGCGGCGATCGAATCTGTGGGAACAAAGAAGGAACCCGAATATACCAATACCGTATCCGCCAGAGTGTCTGGCACCAAGTTGTCCCTGGATATCTGATTTTCAGCTCCCGGGGGGCTGGTGGTGGAGATCCACAAACTTTCTCCCACCGCATCTCCGGGGTAGCCTCCCACCAGAAATCTGCCACAGTTTCCATCATATCCCACATGCAGATAGTTTTTCAAAAAGAGCGTATCCAAAGGATCAGATGAGCCGGACAAAGCTTCGGCCACATCTTGGCTGGTTAAAAACAGCCTGCCACCGTCGTCCAGAAATGCCATCAGATTCAGAACATCTTCATCGGAAAAAATCGAATCCCGGTGATCGCCGGTAAACCAGATCACCACATCATAATCGGATAAACTGTAGCTTTTAACAGGCGGGCTGGCCTTATCCCATACGTCATACAAAACTCCCAATGAATCTAAGGATGTGGTATAGTAATCCTCTAAGTTTGAGCCATCATCGTCATCCACCACCAGGATGCTGGAAGGACCTATCCAGATTTCCCTGGTCCAGCTTTTGGTATAACTGCCCCCATTTCCAGTAACCTGAAAGGTGAAGTTTGCTCTTTTGGGAGGGAAATCTGAAGGCACCCAGAACTGGATAGGATCGGAATAATTGCTCACCGTATCGTCCACTAAAATGTCACCCAGATCAGAATGGTCCTTTATAAAAACTATGCCATCCGTGTCGGCCCAAGCAGTAACTTGAGCTCCATTTAAGGGAACCCATATGTTGGACAGGGTAAGATAGATGTTTACCGTCTCCTCTGGTTCTGGTCTTCCGTTTCCATTGCCTCCGGCAGAGTCATCCACGGAATAATCTTCCAAGTTGACGAAGGGACCGGGAGGGATGTAACTTATCAGATCGGTGGCATATCCGATATTACAGCTATTGTATTTTATGTAGAAATATCCATCCATTCCCCAATTGGTCCCCCAGCTGTTTTTCACGATCCAGGCACCTTCACCGGCACATAAAGTGTCGTTCCAGCCCACAATCAATACCGCATGATTGCAAGGATCGAAACCATCATGTTCATAACATCCCCCGGTATAGTGGAAAAAATCATAATAAACGGTCATGGCGCAACATACCGGCCCGGTAAGAAGGGCGGTTTTAATAGCCTCAACATTTTGAGCCACCGGTGTCCACCCAGTTATCTTGGCCAGCACTTCGCAGGATTCCTGTATACAGGGATCGGTATCGTTGGCATGGTAGGGCATGCACTCCTCAGCGACCGATCCAAACTCCTGAAAAAGATCATAAGCATAGCTCATCCACCCCCCATCGCAACCCCAGCCATAACTTTTGCAGGAGAGGATCTGTTGTTCGGAAAGATCCAGCTCCTTTTCGCCGTAAATCTTTGCCATCGCCTCCAAAGCTCCTAAAGCACCAAAAGCCCAACAGCTCCCACAACCTCCTTGATCCTTAACCGGAGTCACCCCGGCAGAATCACGCCAGTCAAATACCTCCGGAAAATACATGTGAGGTGGAGCTTGAAGCTTTTTGGCGTTTCTGAACCACTCGTCATACCATTCCGGTATCTTCAAACCCAAAAGCTTCTGCCTTTCTGCCTCAGAAAGCTCAGAGACTGATGTTCTACCAGCGGTCCAATGGTATCCTTTCTCCCGAATCATTCTCTGAACTTCTTCTATTTCCTGATCCACTTCGTCTCTTGCGATCGCTAAGCTGGATGCAAGGAATAAGAACGCCAAAAACAGAAAAGCACATTGGAAGATCCTCAAACCCTTCATCTTAAAACCTCTTTTTTCTCTTTAAGATTTTCTCTTTCAACCCTAACTTTTTGAGACCGGGCAAAAAGTAGATTCGCCTGATTTACTCCTCTCTTTACCATTTTAACACAATTTCCTGATAAGTCAAGCCGAAAACAGGTGGTCAATCCAGGTGAGGACAAAATTTGTTTGCAAATCAAAGGAAATTATTTTATATTTCTTCGTCGTTAAACTGGCTTTGTATAAGAGATAAACTTTCAAAATATTTTCTCAATTTTAAAAAGGAGGAACGGATGGCAGTAAAGGTTGGCATAAATGGATTTGGGAGGATTGGTAGATTGGTTTATCGAGCCGCCATGGGCAATCCCAACCTGGACATAGTGGCAGTAAATGATATCACCGACGCCAAGACCTTGACCCATCTTTTAAAATATGACTCCATTCATGGAGTTCTGGATTCTGAGATCAAGGCGGAAGGGAATTTCATAGTAGTGGATGGAAAGAAAATGGAGGTATTTGCAGAGAAGGATCCCTCTTCCCTTCCCTGGAAAAGGCTGGGGGTGGATCTGGTGGTGGAATCCACAGGCAAGTTCCGCTCAGCGGATGATGCCAAAAAGCACCTGGATGCAGGAGCGAAAAAGGTGTTAATCTCTGCTCCGGCGAAAGGAAAGGGTGGTCCCGTTTTAAATATCGTTTTGGGAGTTAACCAAGAGAAATATGACCCCAAAGCTCAGATCCTTACCATCGGCTCATGCACCACCAATTGCCTGGCACCCATCGCCAAAGTGTTAAATGATAATTTTGGCATTGTGCGAGGATTTATGACCACTGTCCATGCTTACACCGCCGACCAGAGACTTCTGGATGCACCTCACAAGGACCTGAGAAGAGCCAGAGCCGCAGCTTTAGCCATCGTTCCCACCACCACTGGAGCGGCAAAAGCCATCTCCCTGATTATGCCGGAGCTTGAAGGAAAGCTGGATGGAGTTGCCTTAAGAGTTCCGGTCGCCACCGGTTCAATTGTCGATTTAACCTGCGAGCTTTCAAAGAATGTGACGGTTCAGGATATAAACAATGCCATGAAAGAGGCGTCCGAAGGCAGAATGAAGGGAATATTGCAGTATACGGAGGACCCCATCGTCTCCGCGGACGTAATCCATAATCCTCATTCATCCATCTTCGACGCCCTCTCCACCATGGTTATGGGCAAAAACTTAGCCAAGGTGTTCTCCTGGTATGACAACGAGTGGGGCTTCTCCTGTCGAATGGTGGAGATGCTGGAGCTGATGGCGAAATAAATTCAGTTGCGCAGGAACTCTAAAAGTTAAGGCAGGGGTTGTACCCCCGCCTTAAGCAGAATGCGGGTGGGGTGCACGGACGTGCCCAGCTGAGCAATCCCCACCCGAACAGGACTCCAATCGAACATTCATGGAGGAAATATGGCAAAACTTACAATTGATGATCTTGAATTGAAAGACAAAAAAGTTCTGGTTCGGGTCGATTTCAACGTGCCCCTGGAAAAAGGTAAGGTGGCTGACGATAAACGCATTGTCGCTTCACTCCCCACCATAACAAAGATCCTTGGAGAGGGTGGAAAGGCAGTCCTTATGTCCCATCTGGGTAGACCAAAGGGCAAAAAAGTTCCGGAGATGAGCCTGGCGCCAGTGGCAAGAAGGTTGGAGAAGCTTTTAGGTAAACCGGTTAGATTTATGAACGATTGTGTGGGACCTGAGGTGGAAGAAGCGGTCTCTGAATTGAAATCCGGCCAATGCATTCTTCTGGAGAACTTGAGGTTTTACATCGAGGAGGAGAAAAACGATCCGGAGTTTGCCAGAAAGCTTTCCAAGTTGGGAGAAATCTATGTAAACGACGCTTTCGGGACGGCTCATAGGGCTCATGCCTCCACCGCGGGTGTGACCAAATATTTCAATCAGTGTGCGGCAGGCTATCTGATGCAAAAGGAGCTGAAATATCTGGGACTGGCTTTAGCCCATCCTCAAAGACCATTTGTCGCCATCCTCGGCGGAGCAAAGATCTCTGGAAAGATAGATGTAATCACCAATCTGATGGATAAGGTGGATACTCTTTTAATTGGAGGCGGGATGGCTTTTACCTTCTTTAAGGCTATGGGCAATGAAATCGGGAAGTCGCTTTTGGAGCCCGATAAAGTGGATTTAGCCAGGGAGATATTGAACAAAGCCGAGAGCAAAAACGTAAATTTCCTGCTCCCTGACGACGTTGTGGTGGCATCGGAAGCCCGAGAGGATGCCTCCTTAAAGGTAGTGCAAAAAGATGTCATTCCATCCGACATGCGGGGTTTGGACATAGGTCCTAAGACTTTAGAAAAATTTTCTAAGGAGTTGGACTGGGCAAAGACTGTGGTGTGGAACGGACCCATGGGGGTCTTCGAGGTTAAAAAATTCGCTCAGGGCACGATAAAAATCGCCGAAAAACTTGCCGAGATAACTCAAAGGGGAGCCATCACCATCGTGGGGGGAGGAGACTCAGCTTCAGCCGTAGCCAAAGCTGGTTTGGAAGGGAAACTCTCTCACATCTCCACCGGGGGAGGAGCCTCTTTAGAATTTTTGGAAGGAAAAACTCTTCCCGGAGTGGCGGCTTTAACCGATAAATGAAACAGTTTACCCACAGATTAAAGGATGAAGCAGAAGAAGGTGAAGAACCTATGAGAACCCCAATCATCGCTGGCAACTGGAAGATGCACAAAACCCAGGAGGAAGCCTTTCAACTGGCATCCGATCTGAAACAAAGGTTAAAAGGTCTGGATGAAGTGAAGGTGATAATCTGCCCACCATTTACCGCCCTTTCCTCGGTTAAGAAAGCCATTCAAAATTCCTCAATTTTGCTTGGGGCTCAAAACATGCACTGGGAGGAGAAAGGAGCTTACACCGGTGAGGTCTCTCCCTCCATGCTAAGGACGATAGGTTGTAAATATGTCATCGTTGGGCATTCGGAAAGAAGGAGCTATTTCTCTGAAACTGATAAGGTTGTGAATTTGAAGATAAAATCTGCTCTGAGATTTAACCTTCACCCCATCATATGTGTGGGCGAAAAGTTAGACCAAAGAGAAGCAAACAAAACTGAAGAGGTTGTCGAAAATCAGGTGAGAGGAGCTTTTAAAGATCTGAGCGCCCGGGAGGCGGAAAAGACCGTGATCGCCTATGAACCGGTGTGGGCGATCGGAACAGGTAGAATCGCCACACCTGACCAGGCAAACCAGGTTCATCTTTTCATAAGAGGACTCCTGGCCAACCATTTTGGTAAAGAATGTTCCGAAAGGGTCTGTATATTATATGGAGGATCGGTTAAGCCGGATAATTCAAAGGATTTGCTTCATATGCCAGAAATAGATGGTGCCTTAGTTGGAGGTGCCAGCTTGAATGCAGATTCCTTTGAAAAAATCATAAGAGGTGCGATCAAATCTTAAGATGCCATGAATGATTTCTCGTCTTAATTTGGAAATTTTTGATTTTTAATTTGAATCTTTTACCCTTCTTAAGGAGGTAGCTTTGATAGTATTTTTGACCACATTACATGTGATAATCTGCATCGCCTTGATCATGGTGGTGTTGATGCAATCTGCCAAGGGTGAAGGTCTGGCTGGAGCGTTTGGGGGCACAGGAATCACCGGGGCAGTCTTTGGGGGAAGGGGAGCGGCAACCTTTCTGGCTAAGGCGACCACCGTTTTGGCAATCGCCTTCTTTTTAAGTTCCATCTTATTGAGTTTTCTCTCCCCAGCCACCCGGGGTGGTGGGAGGAAAACCAGTGCGATTCAAAAAGAGGCCCAAAGACGAGCCACAGAGGGGACTGTCCCGGCAACCAGCGTTCCTGGCACTGAGGGAAAAACGCAGACTCAACCCCCCTCGGAACAACCGCAGACACCTCCTCCATCAGGCGAAGGGAAATAAAAGTTTTTCAGCAGATAAAGCAGTTGACTTTCAAAGCGACGCTGATTTTTTTCTACACACTAAATTCATCTCATGTGGCTTGACTAATAAAAGAATTGAACATTAATAAGAAATTGAGAATGCGGAAGTGGTGGAACTGGTAGACACACCATCTTGAGGGGGTGGCGGCGAAAG
>JAOZNS010000280.1 GCA_029933635.1 Candidatus Zixiibacteriota bacterium
TTTCAAAAACTGGTTGTGTGTTAACTTCAGCCCATTTGGGATTCCAGCCCCCGACTTATAGTGGGGTAGTTGACTTTTATAAGGCTGAGCAAATCTGTTCTGGATCGTTTTTGTAACATTCCCGCACCTCAATTTCTAAAATAGCGAAGGCTATTTTGACTTTTTAGTGAAGGCTTCGAAAAACCCAGGGAAAACTGATATGAAGCTGTGGGTCGAAATCATTTGGAGGAGGTGAGGGGAGCATAGGGGACAGCGTTGAGATCCAAGCTGGAGCTTTCACCTCTGGATAAGTGGAAGTCTCCAGCTGAGGCGACCATGGCGGCGTTATCTGTGCACAAAATGGGGGAGGGGATGAAAATATCCCAATGGCGTTTTTCTGCTTCCTGTTTAAATCTTTCTCGCAGGCGCCTGTTTCTGGCAACCCCTCCAGCCAACGCTATCTTTTTGGTCTGTCTTTGCTGGCAGGCTTTGATCCCCTTTTCCACCAGAACATCCACCACCGCCTCCTGAAAACTGGCCGCTATGTCGATTCGGTGCTTTCTAAGTTCCTTTTCAGATAATCTGGAAACCATGATAGCCACGGAGGTCTTCAGACCGCTGAAGGAAAAATCGAGGCTGCCTTCCTCCAAATAGGCGCGGGGAAATTTGAAGAAGTTGGCATTGCCCTCCTCTGAGATTTTATCGATTATGGGTCCTCCAGGATAGCCCAGATTCAGGACCTTCGCCACCTTGTCAAATGCCTCTCCTGCGGCATCATCCCGGGTCTGTCCCAAAAGTTGGTAATTACCTTTGTCGGCGACATAAATAAGATTGGAGTGACCGCCCGAGATCACAAGACAGACAAAGGGAGGGGAAAGCTTTGGATTTTCCAGAAAGTCAGCAAAGATGTGACCCTCTATATGATTTATTCCAATAAGCGGGATATTCAAAGAGTATGAGATAGCCTTGGCAAAGGATACTCCGATCAAAAGTGAACCTACCAGCCCGGGTCCATAGGTAACCGCAACTCCCTCTATATCCCCTAAGGAGATTTTGGCCTCATCCAATGCTGATTGAAACACTGGGATGAGGGTTCGAATATGCTCCCGAGACGCTAGCTCTGGCACCACCCCTCCATATTTTTCATGCACCATCTGGGAATATACCACATTGGATAGAATCTCTTTTCCATCCTTTACCACGCTGGCGGCAGTTTCGTCGCAGGATGTTTCAATTCCTAAGATCAACATATTTTTTAGACCAGGTCCTTTGTTTTCCAATCAAGGTTTTTCTTGGATACCGCTAAGAGAAGGTCCTCCCTATGGATGCTCAATTTATCAAGCCTGGGTAGAGATCTAATAAATTGGACTCACTCAATTCGATTTTTTGGTAGGGGTAAGAATCAAAGTTTACAGAGGCTTGTCGCTTGCTTGATTTTTATTTAACGGATACCCACACGGAGTCGGGTTCCACCTTCTTTAACTGAACTTTCGCTTTCATCTTCACCTGGATGGGAAGCTTCACCTTTTGATTTCTTTTGACCCCGGCACAGTTAACCCTTATCTTTATCTGATCTGGGGTGACCTGATTGACCACACTTCCTGCTCCGGAGATGATCACGCTTATGCTGTCTTGTTCCAGCTTAACCTTTCTATACTTAGGGATGTTGATCAATTCAATCGGGAGGTTAGAGATTTTTCTCTCCTGGATTTTTTCAATGGTCTGGGAGAAACTTATCCTCTGGGGCGAGATGGTGATATTATAACCCTCGGGCGGGATTAGATCAACCTGATCAGATATGGATTCCTTTGCGTCCTCTATGGTCCTTTCTTCGGTATGAATCACCCTCAGGTTACGGACCCACATTCTGGGTCCAGAGATTGACACTTTTTCAGGAGTGTAATGCAGTTCCCCAACCCCTTTAAATCCCTCCGCAGGTGATATCTTGATATGAGGTTGAACTCGCACCTTTTTTTCCATGGGATAGTCCAATCTTATCTTCAGTTTAGGAGGCAAAATGATATCAGTCACCGCAAGCTCCAGCCCCTCCGGGATCGGTATCTGCTGGGGCTTTATCTCATAATTTGTCTCTCCCCTTTTAAATTTTTCCGCATCTATCTTTAAGCTCGTTTTTTCTGCTAAAAGCAATTTCAAAAGTTCCTTCCCTTTTCCTCGAATTCTCACATTTACCTGCGCAGGTAGCTTCTCCGCAAGAATAAGCCTTTCCGGGACATTGAAAATCTCCAGGGGGAAACTTTCGGTATGTTCATATATTTTGTCGGTGGCTACATGGAACCACAAAAGCAAAGCCATGAGGAGGGCGACCAGTTTGAGCCATAAGTTCTGGAATAAGATCCGCCACATGATAAATTTGCGTTAAGATGAGGATGGACGAAGCGCTAAGAATATTTTAAGATAATCAGAACAAACCATTACTTATCGGAAAAGCCAATGGGTTTGCCAAAGCTTATTTCTCCATTGTCTATTCGAATGGAGAAACCGCATTGTGGATTGGAACATACCCACGCTTTATAGGTGATGGTGGCACCCTCTCTGCCGTAATCCGAGAGTGGTAGAAGCACACCTCCACCGCACTTTTTACATTCAGGAAAAGCTTTCTCCATACCTTCCGCACCTCCTCCCTTAGAACGTACCTCACTTTTTTGCTTGATGCGCTTCGTCCATCAAAGCAGAAGATAACGAAAAACTTATATTGGTGTCAAGCACAAGATTTGGCTTATTTATAAGCTATCGGGAACGATTGATGAACTTTACCTGTGGTCTGATCAGAAATGCACAAACCCGACTTTCTTCAAATTTTTTATCTTGCCTGATTTCTGAACCAGTTTGACTCCTTCCCTTTTCTCCACCATTTCACCGATAACTGAAACCTCAACCTTCCCTGTTATCTTCTTTATTTTGGCTTGATCTTTTCTATCGATGGTGAATAAAAGTTCATATTCCTCTCCA
>JAOZNS010000281.1 GCA_029933635.1 Candidatus Zixiibacteriota bacterium
TCGGATCCTCAGGAAAATCTTGTCTTCATCAACCAAGCTTTTGCCGACCTTTTAGGATATAAAAAACAAGAACTTCTGGGTAAAAACTTAAAGGAACTTTGCGACGAATCCCAGTATATGATATTCAAGAATGAGACGGAGAAAAGAAAGAAAGGAATCTCCTCCAAATACGAGGCTAAGCTCCTCACCAAAAGCGGAAAGCCAAAATATGTTTATATCTCCGCCTCGCCTGTATTGGACGAAAGGGAGGAGTTTGTAGGGACCCTGGCTGTTCTGTCCGATTTAACTGTGATCAAAAAAGCGGAAGAATACAATATCCTTCTGGATACCAGTCGGTCGCTTTCCCGAACCTTGAAGCTGGACGAAGTGCTTAAAATAGGAACAGCAAAGATGGCCAAAGCTTTGAAGGCGGATCGCTGTGCCTTGGCTTTCACCGATCAAAATATCCAGTCTGCCACAGTGAAACATATCTACGTTGAGGATGGCTCCTCGACTTTGATGAATCCAGGCACAACCATTTCCACCAACGAGCTGGGCGAATCCATAAAGATGCTGAGAAGGGAAGGTTATTATCAGATCCTAAATAGCAGGACCGATCCCATCCCAGAGTCTTTAAGAAGGTATTTTCTCCGGGCAAAAGTAAAGTCCACGCTAATCATCCCCATGTTCGTGGGCAGAAAGATTTTGGGGTTGTTAAGCATCGGAAGCGTCAAAAAGTTACGAAGCTTCTCAAGTGAAGAGATCAAGCTGGCCCAGACCATAGCCAATCAGCTGGCGGTCGCCTTGGAAAATTGCAGACTGATGGAGGACATAAAAAGGGAACATGCCCGAATAACCGAACAGGCTGAGGCATTAAAAAGACAAACTCGGGAGAAGGATATTCTTTTAAGGGTCAGTCGGGCGCTTTCTAAAACCATGGATCTGGAGAAAGTAAGTCAAGTGGGCAGTTATGTCGTGGGATCAGCAATGAGGGTGGAACGTTGTGCGGTAACGCTTGTCACTCAGGACGGCAGTCAGTTAGAGATCAAAGGCTTTTTTTCTAAAGAACCAAGGGATGAAGGGAAATTAATAGGAACCAAATTCAGTTGGAATGACATTCCTGCGTTAACCAAGACAATAAGTAAGGGTAGGCCTTTCACCATAAGTAACGTCTCTAATCTACCTTCCAAAAGCAAGAGTAAGGAATATCTGCTTAAGTGGGGAATAAAATCTGTGCTGGGAACCGGCATGTTCTTCGGCCAGAAGCTGGTGGGCATCTTAAGCATCACCACCATCAAAGAACATAAAACTTTCAGTCCGGATGAGATCAAGCTGGTTCAAACCATGGCTAATCAGATTGCAGTTGCCATCGAGAATGCCAGGCTTCTTCAGGTGGTAAAAAAGCATACTCGAGATTTAAAGGAGCTGTCCACCCAGCTATTGAAGGTTCAAGAGAATGAGCGAAAAAGAATCGCCCAGGAGCTTCATGATGAGGTGGGACAGATGCTTCAGTCCATGAAGATGAATTTAGGCAGAATAAAAAGAAATCTGAGCTCAAAGCCCCGGGTGCTGGGGGAGATCAAAGATTGGTTGCTCGATACCGAAAAATTGCTTGCTAAAACCATTGACCAGATACGGACTCTAACCTTTGATCTGAGACCCAGCATGTTGGATGACTTTGGATTGATTCCAACATTAAGATGGTTTATAGAAAACTTCAGTAAGAGGTCTGGAATCAAGGTCTCCTTAAAAGTTAAAGACAAGATGAATCGATTTCCTCCGGAGATCGAGGTGACGCTGTATCGCATAATCCAGGAGGCTTTAACCAATGTGGCCAAGCATTCGTATGCCACAGAGGCCTCCGTGTCCGTCTCTGAAAAAAACTCCTCTGCCATCCTGTCTGTCCGGGACAACGGGCAAGGATTCGATGCAGAGAAAACAGAGGTAACGCCAAGAGGAATGGGGCTTCTCAACATGAAGGAAAGGGTCATTCTGCTTGGCGGGAGTTTCGAGATCATTTCTCGCCCGAAAAGGGGAACCAGACTGAACATCAATATTCCATTACAGGAGGTGAGACATGAAGAAGATCAAATTACTGGTGGCAGATGATCATAAGATCTTTCGCCAGGGGATCAAGAAGCTGTTGGAGGAGGAGTCGGACATGCAGGTGGTGGGTGAAGCGGCCAACGGACGGGAGGCGGTGAAAAGGGCAACTGAGTTAAAACCAGATGTGGTGTTAATGGATATCACCATGTCCAACTTGAATGGTTTGGAGGCAACCAGACAAATAAAAAAGGCTTTGCCCAACGCCAAGGTGATAATGCTCACCATGCACAAGAACGAAGAGTATGTGCTTCAATCCTTTCAGGCAGGCGCCTCTGGATACATTTTGAAGGAGGGTGCGGTGGAGGAGCTGGTCTCCGCCATCCGTTCCATCCATCAGGATAAATCCTTCCTAAGCCCCACCATCTCCAGGACCCTGATAGATGCATATCTACGGAAAAGGGAGACCGGCAAAACCGAGACCCCATTTGATCTGCTAACTGACAGGGAAAGGGAGGTGCTACAGCTGATAGCCGAAGGACATACCAACCGAGAGGTGGCCAAATCTCTTTTCATCAGCGTCAAGACCGTGGAGGCACACAGAGCTCATATCATGCAAAAATTGAACATTCATGATATCGCCAAGTTAGTCAAGTATGCCATTCAGAAGGGATTGGTCGACTTAAACGCATGAAACTCCGCTGATTTAAATAGCATCTTTGACTATTAAATGATTTTTCCCAGATGAGTAATCTTCTTGAGAAGAGTCAGAGAGATCATAATTTAGATCGAACCGTTCTGGGGATAAAATAGGGTGAATTACTAATTGCCAGATTGGGATGGTGTGCTATTTTAAAAAAGTAAATTTGATTCCATCTCGAGGGTGTGCCCTGTAGCTTTGGGTAGTTCCTAGCCCCCCTCTA
>JAOZNS010000075.1 GCA_029933635.1 Candidatus Zixiibacteriota bacterium
GGTTGTTAATGGCGGAAAAAGTGATCAAACCTACACAGAATATTGCGGTTAGGATGGACATCTTCCTCCCCAAGACATATCCGGAGACCAAGACCGGAAGATAATAGAAGTTCAGAAAAGCTAACTTTTGAACTATGAAGAAATTGATTATCACCACTACAAGCGATAAGCCCAGAATTAAAATCCTTTCAAAATGTTGAAAAAGAAAATCTTTAGCTTTTTCCATGAAGGCCCCCCTTGATATGATAGGCTTTTAGGTTTGAAGAAACTGAAAGCTCACCCAAGCAAGAGCAAGTTGCTCCAAAACATCCCGGCTTAGCTACCATCGGTTTTATCGGAGTCTCTCCCTTTGGCTTTAGTATGATAAATCAGGTTTTCTAAGGATAATACTTTAGAGGAATAGACTGGAGACTCTTCTTTTTCCGCCCTCGGAGTTCAGTCCTCCAGAAAACCCACCGACTTCAGTGCGTGAATCTTTTCGGATCGGAGGAGCTTAGCCTTCTGGAGGGCTCGTTTTAAAATCTGAATGGACCGATCATAAGTTTCCCTTTGCACCGGATAAGGATGCCCATCCTTTCCTCCATGGGCGAAGGAATAACGCGCTGGATCTTTCCATGAGAGCTTGCTCCCATATATAAGTTCAGATATCAAGGAAAGAGCCAGTATGGTTTTGGGACCCACCCCCTGAATCCCTAAAAGAGTTTCAAAATCGTTGGGGCCCCTTTCTTTGATCTGGCGTAAGACTTTCTCCAATCTCTTCCTGTTGAAATGCTCCGAGCGAATGGGATGATCCGCAGGAAGGTTTAAAACGCTGGGCCAATTTTCCTCAGATAAGATCTTTGCATCTTTTATCAGTTGGGAAAAGTCCTCCTTTATCAATCCTACGCTAATCTGGCGGGTCTGCCTGCTTTCTTTGGCAGTCAAATCCAAAGTGGTGCTCTTTTTTTCGGAGATGATCCCCGCATGTGGTTCTTCCACGAAATCGGAGAGTGAAGAAGAGAGCCAGTGATAGCGGCGGGCAGCTCTTAAAACAGGATTCATGCCCTGTTGAATCACCACCCACAGACCGCTGGAGGTAAAGATGAGGTTATGATGATAAAGCTGAAATCCATCCTGAACCGCGGAACTGTCCACCTTGGCGCTCATTTTGGAGGCATAGATCAGTTGGGAAACAGATTTAGAACTTAAGCCAAGCTTTTCGCCCCATCTTTGAATATGCTGAGGAGTTTTACGGGAGGTGGCTCCTTTTCCTCCAGCCACCACGATTCCCAGCTCTTTCTCCAACCCCTTTAAGCCCTCCTTCAGGGCCCCACCTACGGTGGTGGTTATTCCGGATGAATGCCAGTCAAAGCCCAACACACAGCCAAAAGCCTGAAACCAAAATGGATCGGAGAGACGCCTTAAAAATTCCTCTGGACCATAGTCCCAGACGATGATCTGGGTGATCTGGCGGGACAGGCTCTTCATTCTGTCAAAGAGCCAGCGAGGCGCAGAGCCAAAGTGTAATGGCAAATTAGCTACTCCGGTTCGCATATACGTAAATTTATCCAAATCTATCGAAATGTCAACGGTCAACCATGAGGAAGTGTGGATTATATTATGTGGGATTTCTCAGAGGAGATGAAGAAAGTATGCTTAACTTCCATTATTCTCTAAAACCGCTCTGAACCGGTCCGAAACCCTCAAATTTCTTAGAAAAACTGCCATAGGTTCAGAACATCTTCTTCTGAAGGTCTCCGAAGAAAATGCTACCCTTGGTAAACCACCTTTCCATCCACTATGGTATAGCAAACTTTGCCCTGAAGTTTCCATCCGCCAAAAGGAGAGTTTTTTGATTTGGAGTGAAATTTGGAGGGATCCACAATCCAGGAAGCTTTTGGATCTATGATGGTGATATCGGCAGGAAAATTTCTCTTTATTCTTCCACCTTTCAGATTCAAGATCTTTGCCGGATTGATGGTCAACTTGGCTATAGCTTGAGTCCAAGATAAAACCCTTTTTTTAACCAGCTCAGTGATCACCAGACCTAAGGCAGTTTCCAAACCGACCATACCAAATGGTGCAGAATCAAACTCCACCTCCTTCTCTTCGATGGAATGGGGGGCGTGGTCGGTGGCGATACAATCTATGGTGCCATCGAAAAGACCTCTTTTGATTGCATCTACATCCTTTCTTGTTCTTAATGGAGGGTTGACCTTGGCATTAGTTTCGAACGTTCTTATGATTTCATCGGTTAAGGTAAAATGATGGGGTGTGGCTTCACAGCTCACCTTTATCCCTTTCCTCTTGGCTTGCCGAATCAAATCGACCGATCCTTCGGTGGAGACGTGGGCAATATGAATTTTTGCCCCGGTAAACTCTGCCAATTTTATATCTCGAGCTACCACCGCCTCCTCAGCGACGGATGGGATCCCGGACATCCCCAAGGTGGTGGAGATAAATCCTTCATGCATGACCCCTCCGATGGAAAGATTCAAATCCTCGCAATGAGATATCACCGGCAGGTCGAGCATGCGACTGTATTCCAAGGCATTTCTTAAAACCTGGGAATTGGAAACTGGCAGTCCATCATCAGAGATTGCCACCACACCCGCTTGAACTAAATCACATATCTCTGTGATTTCCTCTCCCTTTTGTCCTTTGGTTATACAGCCCACGCAGAAAATTTTACATAAAGCGTCCTTCGCCTTCTGGTAGATGAACCTCACTGCCTCCTGATTATCAATGGGTGGCTGGGTGTTGGGCATACAACAGATGGAGGTGAAACCGCCCGCCACGGCGGCACATGAGCCGGTATGTATGGTCTCCTCATCCTCCCTTCCCGGCTCTCTTAAGTGAGCATGCATATCTATCAAGCCGGGAACCACCACCTTCCCCTTAGCCTGGATTATCCTTTTTGCTCTGATTTTACTTTCAGGTTTTTCTATCCTTTTTATCACCCCATTTTGAACGAGAATATTGGCGATTCGATCCATCCTGCTTTCTGGATCGATCACCCTTCCGCCGACGATGGCCAGGTCAAAATCCAGCCCCTTTTCTCCTTTTGACTGCGACGAGATTTGCGGTCTTTCAGATTTATTCAACTTTTCCTTCTCCTCCGCTTAAAAGATAGAGAACCGCCATTCTTATTGCCACCCCATTGGTCACCTGATCTAAGATCACTGAATGAGGACCGTCTGCCACCTCGGGCGTAATCTCCACCCCCCGGTTTATGGGACCCGGATGCATGATGGTGAAATTCTCATTCAGCCTTTTCAATCTCTCTTTAGTAATCCCGAACCTGTTGGTATACTCCCGAAGGGATGGCAGAAGACCACTTCTTTGCCTTTCCGTTTGAATTCTTAAGGCAATGACCACATCCGCTCCCTCCAGGGCTTTATCCAGATCAGAGTATACCTTCACCCCCATCTTCTCGATCTCCAGAGGCAGAAGGGTGGTGGGACCACATACGGACACATCCGCCCCCATGGTAGAAAATCCCCATATGTCGGAGCGAGCCACCCGGCTATATTTTATGTCCCCTACTATCACCACCTTTAAACCTTTGATCCTTTTGTATTTTTCTCTGATAGTGAAAAGATCTAAAAGCCCCTGGGTGGGGTGTTCATGCGCTCCATCGCCCGCGTTGATTATCGAGGAATCCAGACATTGGGTCAGAAAATATGGCACCCCGGCTGACCGATGTCGAACCACCACCATGTCGGTCTTCATGGCTTCGATGTTTCTCACCGTGTCCTTTAAGGTTTCACCCTTCTGAGCACTGGAGACCGTTGCGGAGAAGTTTACCACCTCTGCTGAAAGTCGTTTTTCCGCCAGCTCAAAGGAGATGCGTGTGCGGGTGGAGGGCTCATAAAATAAGTTTACCACGGTAACGCCTCTCAAGGTTGGAACGATCCTTATTGGTCGGGACAAAATCTCCTTGAATGACTCCGCGGTGTCCAGAATCAGATTTATCTGTTTTCTGCTCATACCCTCTAAGCCGAGCAGATGCTTGCTTTTAAATCTCATCCATCCTCCGCTATTTTCATCTTTCCCCTATTATCCCGTATATATTATCCCAAAGAGGTTTGTTACCTCGCTTTATATTTGTTGGTTATTTATTTATAGCGTACTTTACGGTTTGATGATGGAGACGCTATCCTCGCCATCCACCTCCTTTATCTTTACCTTCACTCGTTCCTGTTTGGCTGTGGGAACGTTTTTGCCCACGTAATCTGCCCGGATGGGAAGCTCCCTGTGCCCCCTATCCACCAGAACCGCAAGCTGTATGCGTCTGGGACGACCGAAGTCTATGATCTGATCCAAAGCCGCCCTCACTGTTCTGCCGGTGAAAAGCACATCATCTATCAGAATGATCACCTTATCTTTCACATCAAACAGAATCTCGGTCTTTTGCACCAGAGGTTGTTCCAACTTGGTCTGGACATCATCTCGATACAGGGTTATGTCCATCAACCCCACTGGTATTTTGACCTTTTCAATCTTCTCTATCAGCCGGGCAATTCTTTCTGCCAGATATGCTCCTCTGTTTTGGATCCCGATAACAGCCATATTCTCTGCCCCCCTGTTTTTCTCAACGATTTCATGGGCGATGCGGAGTATGGCTCTCTGGATGGTTTTAGCATCCATGACCAACACAGCTTTTTGTTTTTTGGGCAATTGATTCCTCCTTGTAACGAGAAGTAATCCGACAGCTCAATCAACTTCACCTTTGTTCCAGAAGGTAAAAAAATACCCTCCCTCTGTTTTCAAGAGGGAGGGTTAATATTTCTAATCGTATCAGTCTCATTCCACCTTTTCTAGTTTCACCGAACTAGTTTAAAAGGCTTTACCTGCGTTTTTAATCTACGGATGGATTTTCCTTTGTCAAGTCTTTTTTAGAGGATTTTCTGATAAATTTCGGACACCAAGAGATGAGATATAACAGTTTAAGGAGCATTAAAAGTCTCGACTTTTCCTATGAATCCTTTTGTATATCTGGCATCTACAAAAAAGTCATTTTTCCGTTTGAATTTCTGGGGATTTATCTTAAATTAAAAATAAGATGAATGAAATTCTGGTGAAGGTCTATAGAAGGGACACGATTGAAAGCATTCACTATGGGGTGGTTGTCGTGGTGGACGTCAGGGGGAAGCTTTCGTATCGGGTGGGCGATCCCGATTTTGTCACCTTCTTAAGATCATCCGCCAAACCCTTTCAGGCTCTTCTGGTGGTGGAAACGCAAGCGGCTGAAGCATTTGGCCTTAATCAGCAGGAAATCGCCATAATCTCTGGATCTCATAATGGAGAGAAAAAACATGTCCGGCTGGTCAAAAGCATTTTAAAAAAGATCGGTTTGCGCAAAGAGGACCTTCAATGTGGCACCCACGTTCCTCATTACTTTACAGCCTTAGGGATAAATCCACCTAAGAAAAAATTCTCTCCCCTTCAACATAACTGTTCTGGCAAGCATGCCGGGATGCTGGCAGTTTGCGTTTATAAGGGGTGGAACGTAAGAGATTACCTAAGTCCCCGCCATCCATTACAAAAACTAATTTTGAAGAAGATATCGGAGCTTTGCGAGTATCCAGAGCGAAAGATCGAAGTAGGAATTGAGGGATGTGGAGCTCCAACCTTTGCCCTTCCTTTGAAGAACATGGCAGTTGGATTCTCCAAGCTTCAAAGCTTCAAAGCAAAGGAGCTTCTCACCTCTCAATCATTGCAGGTGGTGGCAAACTCCATGTGGAGATATCCGGAGGTGGTCTCCGGAAGGGGAAGGTTGGATTATCAGCTTGCAGTTGTCACCAAAGGAAATATCTTAGCCAAAGCTGGAGCAGAGGCTTTGCATTGTGGGGTGATTCTGGACAAAGGATATGGAGTGGCAGTGAAGATCCTGGATGGTTCCAGAAGGGCAATCGCTCCAGCCTGCATTGAGGTTTACAAACAGTTAGGTGTTATGGATAAAAGAAAGCTCAAAAGGCTGGGTGATTTCGTTTCCCCTTCGGTATATAATCATCAGAGAAGGAAGGTGGGATTTCTTAAATCCGATTTCAGGTTGAAGAAGACAAAGAGAACCTCCGGCTGAATAATCCAATTCGATCGATCTCTGCTTCAGTTATGCCGAGTTTCAAAAGCTGTATTTCTGAGTTCTAATTCCATAGCTTTCCAATGTCGATTAATCAGTAGATTTCTGCTGTAACGAAGGATCGAAGATTTCAAATACGTAACCAAGAGTATGAGGCTTTTCACCTGATATGAGCATCGAGGTCCTGCATTCGGATCCTTCAAAGATTTTTGTTGCTATTTTTTAAAAAATTATAATATTTTCCCTTCACATCATTCGGCCTAAGGCGGAAGATCTTCCAAAACGAAGGACCGACATGGAAACAGAAATTATAAAACTTTTTCCTGAGATAAAACAGATAAAAGATGAGGCTCTCCGGGGTGAAGTTATATCCACCTGGGTTGAGGCGATAAAGGAAGGTGGCTGGCAAATAGAGGAACTTAAGGAAGTTCCCTTCACCTTGCTGATACCAGAGTGCAAGATCAACCTGATTACGCACACCAGGGCGGTTACGCACACCGCACAGCAGATCGCCTCGGTGCTTTCAGACTTCTATAAGATAGAGATCAACTTCGATTTTTTGATGGCCGGGGCTATATTGCATGATGTGGGGAAACTTCTTGAATATACCAAAGAGAAAGGGGAAGTGGTCAAAAGCAAAAGCGGGAAGCTTTTGCGGCATCCCTTTTCCGGCTCCGCCTTAGCTTACCGGTTCGGTCTGCCGGAGGAGGTGGTCCATATCATCGCTACCCACGCCCGGGAAGGAGATGGGCAAGACCGATCAGTAGAGGCAATGATCATTCATTACGCCGATTATATCAATTTTGAAAGCTTGGGTGGTAAAATAAAAAATTAATATGTAGAAATAAGTCGGGCCTTTAGCGATAGATTATTGGGAACTTAAAGAAACTTAAACTAACTTAAAGGAGTTTTGGATATGCCCACTCAACGAAGACAGGTGAATTTGAACGTAGAAGAGATGCCGACGCAGTGGTATAACATACTTCCGGATCTGCCGGAGCCCCTGCCCCCTCCTCAGGATCCTCCAGAGGGAGAATCGAGAATCAAAAAGTTGCCAGAGATATTGATCGGTGAATGTTTAAAGCAAGAGTTTTCAAAGGAAAGCTGGATCGATATCCCCGAAGAGCTTCAACAGCTTTATCATCAGGCTGGCAGACCCAGACCTCTGTTTAGAGCTTTTAATCTGGAAAAAAGGCTCGATACGCCAGCCCGACTCTACTACAAAGCCGAATTTTACAGCCCCACCGGCAGTCACAAGGTGAATACCGCCTTGGCACAGGCTTATTATGCTAAAAAGGAGGGGTATAAAAGGCTCACCACCGAGACCGGTGCAGGTCAATGGGGCACCGCTTTGTCCTATGGAGCCGCCTTGGCTGGCTTGGAATGCACCATCTTTTGGGTTAGAGCAGTTTACAGCTGGAAACAAGACCGTAGAAGCCTGATGGAGTTGTTTGGAGCAAAGGTATACCCCTCCCCCAGCGATCAGACCGAATTTGGGAAAACCTTGTATGAGAAGGATTACAATCATCCTGGTTCCTTAGGGATCGCCATCTCCGAAGGGATGGAGGATGCCCAAAAAGATCCCCATGCTATTTATTGTCTGGGATCGGTTCTAAATCACGTGTTGATGCACCAGACCATCATCGGTCTGGAAACCAAAAAGCAGTTTGAGAAACTTGACGACTATCCTGACCTGGTCATATCCTGTTTGGGGGGTGGAAGTAATTTTGGCGGTTTTGCCCTTCCCTTTGTGCGTGATGTATTAAAGGAAGGCAAGAAAATTAAATTCATCGCCGCCCAAAGCCAGGTGGCACCCAACCTTCAAGGGGAGTATAGATACGATTTTGCCGATTATGCCGAACAAACCCCTCTGTTGAAGATGTATACCCTGGGACACCAGGTGGAGATGGGTCCCATAAAAGGAGATGGATTAAGGTATCACGGGTGCTCTCCGATAATAAGCCTCTTAAGAGATAAAGGATATATTGACACCGTGGCTTATCCCCAAGATGAGAGATATGTTTTTGAAAAAGCTAAATTGTTTATTCAGACCGAGGGCTTCCTGCCTGCACCTGAATCTGCCTACAGCATCGCCTGTGCCATAGATGAGGCAAATAGGTGTAAAGAAGCTGGAGAAAAAAAGGTGATCGCTTTCAACGTAAGCGGTCATGGCTTTTTAGATATCCCTGGATATCGAAAGGTTTTGAATTTGAGATGAGAAAACATGAACATGAAACCCACTAACATCATACTCAGTTGCATCTTATCCATCTGGTTTGTTTTCCTCATCTTAGTTCAACCGGTCTCGCCTCAAGATGCTTCTCAGCCTCCGTCTTCGATTTCTTCGACAGACGACAGCTCAAAAGAAGCCTCTTCACAGGGAACCCAATCTCAGTTGGAAAAAGAAGAGCGTTTAAAGAAGGCTATCGATTATCAGAGGGCAAAAAACATCCACCATTTCGTTGACCAAGGATATACCTTGGTATTTTTGGTCTTGTTTTTGTTTCTGGGAATCTCTGCTTTCTTCAGGAGGCAGATCGAGAGGATCACCAAGAAGAGATTCTGGGTGGTGGCATTTTACACCCTTCTGTTTCTTGTGGTTGTATTCATAGTTGGATTCCCTTCCAGCTATTACGGCTTTTCTTTGGAGCATAAGTTTGAACTTTCCAATCAAACGTTTTCTCAGTGGCTGGGTGAAGAGCTCAAAGCTCTTTTGGTTCTGGGCATCATTGCTTTAATCGCCGTAGAGGGAATATACCTGGCTTTAAGGAAAGCACCCAGAAGGTGGTGGATTTATGTCTCGGTGGTCTTCATATTTTTCACCATAGTTCTGGTGAATTTGGCTCCTATCTTGATCATGCCGCTTTTCAATGTGTATACCCCTTTACCTGCAGGCGAGTTGAGGGATCGGCTGGTGAAGCTGTCTCACAAAGCTAACGTGGAGGTGGGAGATATCTTCACCATGGACATGAGCAAGCAGACCAGAAAGGTGAACGCCATGTTCACCGGTCTGGGCAACACCAAGAGAATCGTATTAGGAGATAATTTAGTAAAGGAGTTCACTCCGGATGAGATCGAGGTGGTGATTGCCCATGAGATGGGACATAACCTTTTGCACCATATATGGTGGGGCATACTTTTCTCATCTGTCTTGGCTGGTTTAGGATTTTTTATAATTCATCTGATCGGTCCCAGAATCATAACTCGATTTAGAAATAAATTGAGGATCGAAAACATGGCTGACGTGGCGGGGCTTCCTCTGATTTTATTGATATTCATAGTTTATGGCATAATCACCATGCCCATCTCTCCAGCCTTTTCCAGACACATGGAGAGGCAGGCAGACAGGTTTGCTCTGGAGATGACCCAGAACAAGGAAGCTTTTATCTCCACCATGGACAAATTAGCCTACATCAACTTAGCCGACCCCAACCCCAGCCCCGTCATCGAATTTTTGCTGTATGACCATCCACCCATATCGAAGAGAATAAAGTTTGCCCAAGAATATGAATTTTGATTGCGTGGATGACTGAAGCCTTCGGCTGACTTTTTTATCTTGAAATGAGACAAGAATATGGAGAAGGAGAATGAGCGGGAAGACCATAATTGAGAAAATTCTGTCTAAAGCCTCCGGTAAGGATGTTTGGTCCAACGATCGGGTATGGGGGGAGGTGGATTTGGTGGTGATCCGGGATTTTGGAGGACCTAATGCCGTTCTGGAGTTTGAGAAGTTTACTTCTAACGGTAAGGTAAAAGATCCTGAAAAGATCGCCCTGACCTTTGATTATCAGGCTCCGGCTAAAGATATGAAAGTTGCTCAAAATCAAACTTTATGCAGAGAGTTTGCTAAAAAACAGGGGATAAAAAATCTGTTTGAGGTCAACTGGGGAATAGGACAACATGTCCTTTTAGAAAGAGGGATGATCAAACCAGGGTCGGTGGTAATCGGGACGGATAGCCATATGAACCTTTTAGGATCGGTTGGATCATTCGCCTCGGGAGTTGGAAATACGGACATCGTAGCTTCCTGGTATTCAGGAAAACTGTGGTTCAGGGTGCCTGAGACCATCAAAGTAATTTTCAAAGGGAAATATAAGGAGCCAGTTTCAGCCAAGGATCTGACCTTAAAATTTGTAAAAGAGATGGGAACAGACAAAGCCAATTATAAATCTTTAGAGCTTTGTGGTGAGCCCATCGATAATCTTTCCTTAGCCGGACGGCTCACCTTGGGAAGCATGATGACCGAGATCAATGCCAAAATCGGCTTCATCCAGCCCAATGGTGAGCCTTTGGAATTTTTGAGACAAAGATGTGGAGGTGAACTTGAGATCGTGACCTCAGATGATGAGGCTAACTTTGTGGACCAGATAGAAATCAACGTGGACAAGTTAGTTCCTCAGATCGCTTGCCCTCACAGCCCGGATAACGTTAAGCCGGTGGAGGAGGTGGAAGGGAATCCCTTTAATGAAGGCTTTATCGGCTCCTGCACCAACGGTAGACTGGAGGATTTCAAGGCGGCGGCAAGAATTTTAAAGAAGGCGGGAAAGATTCATCCGGAGGTAAGATTGATCATCACTCCAGCCACAAAGGAGGTGGCTATGGATATGCTGGAGGCTGGGCTTTATCAGATTTTCATGAGCGTGGGAGCAATGGTGACCAATCCAGGATGTAGCCTCTGCACCTCCGGGCATCATGGAGTTTTGGGAAAAGGTGATGTGCTTTTGTCCACCTCCAACAGAAACTTCCTGGGAAAATTAGGAAAGGGAGCGGAAGTCTACCTTTGCAGTCCCGCAACGGTGGCGGCTTCGGCGGTCGAGGGAAAGATCACCGATCCCAGAAAATACTGGTAAAATTATAGTTTAAGGGTTCAACGAAGGCAGAAAACTTTGAAGATTTAAAGGCATCAGGGATAATCGGCAATTTCATCAATTACCCGAAAACCACAAAAATGAAGGGCACAAAATTCAAACCTAAACCAAGAAAGTCCAGGGCAGAGGAATGAAAAGAAATCTTGGTCAGAAATAAGCTAATTGAACTTTGAACCCTTAACCGTTGAACCAGCCGATTATCATTTTTGGGTCTTCTCCAAAAGAGTTGCTAATACCACATGAATGTGCATATGCACACCACATGAGTATGTGGGTTTGATTTGCCATGAAGCGCAAGATTATCTCCTTTTACCTTTTCCCCTTTTGTTCCGCCTCTCCACATTTGTGGAGAGGGGGATAGGTCATTTGACTCAA
>JAOZNS010000282.1 GCA_029933635.1 Candidatus Zixiibacteriota bacterium
CCCCTTCAGCACGGCAAAATGGTCGGTCTGTTTTTTGTGGTAATGCCAGCCTTTTACCGCGCCGGCGTACGCAGTGGTCATATAGACCTGCCCGAATTTGGAAAACAATTCGTCGTCTGAGCGGAGGATCTCCATCAGGCGCCCCCGCTCATCTGGAATCACCTTTAGCTTTTTGACAGTCACTCCATGAATCATCTTTAAAGTCTCCCGGTGAGACTGGGGGGTGAGATGTAAACCATTTATTGGGAAAGCAATTTTCAAAGAAGCCTTGCAATAGTTTTATAAATTCTACCCCCAAGCCGTGAAGGCTCGGCTATGCAAATAAAAGAATATCTTCAAAGTCCAAAGACTGAAGACGTCCCCCAAAAATACAAAACCTTTGTTACAGATTCTTTTTGTTGGCTCCTCCCTGTGCCACCAGATTATTTGTCCGGAGGAGAGACTCAAAGGTGCCGGCATCGGACCACCACCCCTCCAAGATATCATGGGTCATCTTCCCTTCCCTGATGTAAGTATTGCTCACGTCAGAGATCTCCAGTTCGCCCCTTTGGGAGGGCTTCAGAGTTCTGATTATATCAAAGACTTTGCCATCATACATGTATATTCCGATCACCGCATACTTGGATTTGGGAATCTTTGGCTTCTCCTCTATCCTTATGATTTTATCGTCCACTATCTCCGGCACCCCGAATCTTTCAGGATCGGGCACCTCCTTCAAAAGAATCTTGGCTCCTTCCTTTTGCTTTCGGAAGTCCTTCACTGCCTGAACTATGTTTCCCCCGATTACGTTATCCCCCAGGATGACCACGATCTTCTCATAATCGGAGAAGTGCTCCGCCAAGGCTAAAGCGTCGGCAATCCCACCCTCTCCCTCTTGGTAGGTATAGTTCAGGTGCTTCAGTCCGAATTCCCTGCCATTCCCCAGAAGCCTTAAGAAATCTCCCGCATGATTTCCTCCGGTGACTATTAAGATATCATTTATCCCCGCATTGATCAAAGTCTGCAGGGGATAGAAGATCATGGGCTTGTCGTAAATCGGAAGGAGATGTTTGTTGGTGATCTTGGTCAAAGGATAAAGCCGTTTGCCCAGTCCACCTGCCAGTATCACACCTTTCATGATCCGATATACCAATCCCCTCTCTCGTATCTTATGGCCAAGGAGATTACTCTGGTGAGATTATACTTCTCGCTGCGGATAATCATCGATACCTTGGCTCTGTTTTTGGGGTCATCTTCTGGGACGTATATTTGCTTAAACTCTATGATAATGTCGGTGGTATCCTTGAATTGCTTCACATCGAAATTGCTTAAAAAGAACTCCTTATTTTCGCTGTTGAGCAAATCACTGACCAAAAGTTTCTCTGCCTCCTCTATCTGATCTTTCGCCATCAGATACAAAAACTGGGTTATCCTTTCTTTGGCTCTCTCCTCGGTCTTGTTTTTATTGCTGTAACAACCAAAGAGAAGCAAGAAAACCAGAAAAATAATCCATCTATTTTTCAACTTCACTTTTCCGTAATTCCCTCTGCCAGGTTAATGATGGGCTAAAACGCCGGCGAAAAAAACTTATAGCCTCAGAAGGTTAGGTTCTTATCCCATGCTTGAAGCGCAAACATTTATCTCCGCTTAGACAATATTTTTTCAAACCGCGCAAGAAGTAGTTTATTCCCCTTATGTTTTCTTTATTTCGGTTCCTTTTTTTTCTCTTCCTTTCCCTCTTCTGTCGACCTCTTATCAGCCTTGGCTTCCTTTTCCTTTTTCTCTTCCTTCTTCCCCTCTTCTTCTTCTTCCCCCTCCTTCTTCTCGGTTATCACCTCTGGCTCCTCCTCGGTTACGGCGGGGGCAACCTCAGCCTCCTTGAATACGGTGGGAGGAACCACGGTGACGATGGAGCTTTGCGGATCAGAAAGTATTTCCACCTTCTCCAATTTGACATCCGCCACATGAATGGAGTCTCCAATCTTAAGATTGCCCACATCCACTTCGATCTTCTCCGGGATGGCGGTGGGCAAGCATTCTATCTCCAATTCCCTCAGAACGTGCTGAAGGATTCCACCATCCTTTACCCCCTCCGGCGTCCCCACCAGATGAATGGGAACTTGGATGGTAAGCTTCTTGGTGAGGGAAATCTCGTGGAAATCCACGTGTAGGACATTTCCTTTAACCGGATCCCGTTGAATCTCCCTGATCAGCACCTTCCGTCCTCCATCCTTCTGATCACCCATGGTTAAAGTGATCAGGATGTTTTCTGCCAGTCCCCCTCTCAAAAGAGCTGAAAAAGAATGAGTCTCAATCTCTAAAGGCACCGAAGGAGTTTCCGGACCATATACCACCGCCGGTATAAAACCATTTTTTCTCAGCTTTTTAGCATATTCTTTTCCCCTCTTCTCCCGTGGTCTTACTTTAAGCACAACCTCTTTCATAAGAATTTACTCCTTGTTGGATCAATATTCGAAAAGGGAACTTACCGATTCTCCCTCGTGAATGCGTTTTATGGCCTCCCCAAATATTTTGGCTACGGATGTAATCTCGAATTTGTGTGAAAGCTTTTTGTTTCCTGAATTTATGGTGTCTGAAACCACCACTTTTTTTATGGATGACTTCTCGATCAACTCCAAAGACCTTCCCGACAGCACCGCATGAGTCAAGCAGGCATAAATCTCTTTTGCTCCCTGTTTGACCAGAAAATCTGCCGCTTGGGTTAAAGTTCCAGCGGTGTCCACGATATCATCCCGGATGATTATATTTTTACCCCCCACCTCGCCGATCACATTCAAGATCTCCACCTGGTTGGCCACATGTCTTTTCTTATCCAGCACAGCAAAAGGCATGGAGAGCTTTTTGGCGAAGTTTCGCACCATCTTTATGCTTCCCAAATCGGCCAACACCACCCAATCATCTGGCTTGAAGCCAGCACAAAAGTCATAAAATACCGGATTG
>JAOZNS010000283.1 GCA_029933635.1 Candidatus Zixiibacteriota bacterium
TCCCCTCAAAAGATAGAACACCAGAAAAAGATTAGATAGATAGGACCTTCTGGAGAGTCCTCTGGTCTGAATGAATAACAATCTAAAACCATACCCAGGGACGATCCTTCTCTCCATTCCCTCCTTGGTTCCCACAAAGACCAGCTGGCTTTGGGGGAATCTCTTTTTAAACTCTGTTGCCATGGCTATTGCCGGAAAGATGTGTCCTCCGGTTTTTCCTCCTGCAAACAGGACCTTTATCATATCCTCGTCTTACCTAAAATACGATGAGAGGGAACATACTTAGTCTGCCTGGAGATGTTCAAAAGTATTCCCATTCCCACAGCGGAAAGCACTAAAGAAGAGCCTCCATAGCTTAAGAAAGGCATGGGGAGTCCGGTGGTGGGCAAAAGCCCCACCACCACCCCCGCATTGATCAGAACTCCCACAAATATGCTGAAAGTTATCCCGAATGCCAGAAGGTAACCGAAATCGTCTGAGGCTTTTCGGGCAATCGACATACCTCGAGCGGTCAGAAAAAGGAACAAAATCAAAATAGCCGAGGCTCCCATAAATCCCAATTCCTCACCGGCGGTGGCGAAGATGAAATCGGTATGCGGCTCAGGTAGGAAGAAAAGTTTTGCCTTGCCTTCTCCCGGTCCTACCCCCGTGATCTCACCGGAGCCTAAAGCCAGAACAGATTGTTTCATCTGATAGCTTCCTTGAAGTGGATCTTTTAAAGATTTCAGATAATCATTTACCCGTGCTTTTTTATAACCGATGAAAAAGACTAAGATGAACGCACTTAAAACCAGGGGAGAGACGATTAAAAATAGATGTCTAATCTTTGCTCCAGCCACAAATAACATACCCCAGACGACTGCCGAGAGGAGAAGAACAGCGCCCAGATGAGGTTGTTTCATGATCAAAAGTGACGCTAAGCCTAAGATCACAAAATATGGAAGAAGGATAAACCTGAGTTCCCTTATCCGTCCCTTCTTTCTGCTTAATGAGTATGCCATGAACAAAATCAATGCGTATTTGGAGAGCTCGGATGGTTGAAAGGTGATAGGTCCGAATCTTATCCACCGGCTGGCTCCTCTGGCGGAGGGAACGAACAAAACCGCCACCAGAAGAAAAAATGATAACAGCAAAACAAAAGGCGAAATTCTTGCGAACCGGTGGTAATCAATTTTGGTTAAAATCAAAATCAGACACAAAGAGATGACTGCCCAGAGGGCCTGTCTTTTAGCAAAGAAGGTGGTGCTACCAAATTTTTCCAAAGCGAGTATGGCAGAGGCAGAATAAACCACCACCACTCCGATGGCTATCAAAATCAGAACCAACAAGAGCAAAAGGGAATCGGGTTTAGATCTGTCGATCACCAGGTCTTCTCCTTAAAGGTTAATGGCGGCACCATGTTTTTGGGCTATTTCTTTCACGCAAAACTTAAACATATCTCCTCGATGTTGGTAATCCTTGAACATATCGAAGCTGGCACATCCGGGAGAGAGCAAAACCACATCTTTGGGCGAAGCCTTTTTGAAGCCCAAGCCAACCGCTTCCTTTAGAGAGTCTGAGTAGAAGGTGGGCACCAGATCGCCTAAGGCATCTTTGAGTTTTTCTTTTGCCTCCCCTATCAAAATTAAAGCCTTCACGTTTTTTTGCACCAGCTCCCTCAATTTAGAGAAATTTCCCCCTTTATCCTTTCCTCCGGCGATTAAGATAATTGGCGGACTCACGCTCTGCAGAGCATACCAGACCGACTCCACATTGGTGGCTTTGGAATCGTTAACAAAATTTACCCCGGATATGACTGCTACCTGTTCCAGTCTGTGCTCCACCCCTTTAAAGGTTCTCAAGGCTTTCTGCATGGATTTAAAAGTGATCCCTAAGATGGCACAGATGGCGCCGGCGGCACAGGCATTGTAGAGATTATGGGGTCCTTTAATCCCTATTTGACTCGTCTCTATGATCTCCTTTTCTTTACCATCCCATCGTGAGACAATCTTTCCTTTCCGGATGAATGTCCCCTGTTCCACTTCCTTTTTGAGGCTGAAAAAAGCTTTTCTGCTTTTTCCGCATGAAGCAAGCTTCTGGCTGTTTTCGTCGTCGGCATTCAACACGGCAAAATCGTCCTCAGCCTGGTTCTCCAAAATGCGTAGCTTTGCCTCCATATATGATTTAAGATTGGGGTGACGATCCAAGTGATCCGGGGTGATGTTCAGAACCGAGGCAATGTGCGGCTTAAATTCCTCAATTCGTTCCAGTTGAAAACTGGAAAGCTCTAAAACCAAAATTCCATTTGATGAAACCTCTTCCACTATACTTGAAAAGGGAATGCCGATGTTTCCTCCCACCCGGCATTCCCTTTGGTCCTCTTTTAATATCTCACCCACCAGGGTTGTGGTGGTGGTTTTGCCGTTGGACCCGGTGATTCCAACAATCTTTGCATCAGCCAGCCAGAAAGCTACCTCAATTTCAGAGAATACAGGGATGCCTGAGTTTTCAGCCTGTCTTAATATGGGGATATCCAGAGGAATGCCGGGACTTACCACTATAAAATCTTTATCCCAGATAACTTTTAGGGTATGCCCTCCAGTTTCAAAATCTATGCCCAACGCCTTAAGTTGATTTATCTGGGGGGTCAAAGGTTCTCCACTTTTGATCTCAGATGCAAACACCTCTGCTCCAGTTTTTTTCAGAAGCTTAGCGCAAGAGATTCCCGACCTTGCCATACCTAGAACCGAAATTCTTTTTCCTATGATTCTATCTTTTCTCATAAGATCAGCTAAAACATACCGATGACATTCTTAGTTCATATCTTTTCGTTTTTAGTTTATGTTCCTTCATTAGTGGTTCTTCTCCATTTTGGTTGCTGAAATTTTTGTTTGAGAAAAAGATCCTTAAACACTTAATAAGTTTACGTTTTGAAGACCTCTCCCCCCCCGT
>JAOZNS010000076.1 GCA_029933635.1 Candidatus Zixiibacteriota bacterium
TCGTTCATTTGAATCTCATTTGAGTTCCTCCGGATTCAAATGAACAAATGACCATAGGAACTCAACTGAGGGGTGAGGTTTCAACCACACCAGATTAAATAAGTTTTTAACCCTCTTTTTCTCTTACAGGAAATTCCTTCAATCGAGATGGAGAAGAACCCCAAAACTAATGAATTCGTAGCATCACAAGGATTGTGCTCCATTCCGTGTTCGTGATTTGATCCGGGGCACTTTTGGCTGAGGCCAATTAACTCAAAAACAAAAGCCCCACCTTCTGGCAGGGCTTTTTAGAAATCTTCCGGTCAATTTCGTTTAACAGGGCGGGGGTCCATCCTCAAACAGGTAGCTGATTAGATAAACTACATCTCCTAAGTTGATTTCTTCATCACAATTGACGTCCCCCAACTCCCACGGATCGGGAGGGGGACCTCCCCTGTAAAGATAATTGATCAGAAAGACCACGTCTGAGACGGTGATCTGACCATCCCCATTTAAATCCCCCTTCTGGGTGCCAACCTCGATTGAGTCCGAAAAGGGCAGGAGGTTGTGGGCGGTAACGGTGAGTTTTATCTGACCCGAAGTGAGCGGGTCAGGATAAAGGGTGAGCTGTCCTGAAGCATCGGTATAGCCAGTTTCAAAGACTTCTCCTTCCTTATACAGGCAGACCAGAGCCCCATATACCGGCAAGCCCCCAGCCTTTTGCACGGAGATGTTTACCGTGTTCGCTCCGGTGGGAATTGATGAAGGGAAGTCCACATATAGGGATTCAGCCACATAGGTCCACAAATCAACCGAGGGATCTCCCATGATGTTGTATACATCCAAGTAATAGCGACTTAGCCCACCACCACCGTAGTATTGATAAACATACCATAGGGCTTTATCTGTCATGTCTCCAATAGAGTAACAGGTTTCAGCAAATGCTGCCTGAAACATCCGCTTCTCCAAGATATCATCCTCATCCCAGTAAGTATAGTTTGAGGCTCCCCAGAAGGCTATGCCCGCTTTATTTGCCTGTTTGACCCAGGTTTCGCTGAAACTCTCATAAACGCTGAACTTTCCTGTCAAACAGGCGTGGGATAGGACGAAGGGATATTCATCGGGGTTACTTAGATTTCGAACGTTGGTTTGATTGTAGGGAACGCTTGACCAGCCATATTCATAACCGTGCCCGGAATAGCAAACGATGGTTCGACCGTCGTTGACGCTGGAGGTGATCATGGCCCCGGTCCCACCTAAGCTTTCCCAGATGGTATCACAGATCATCCCACCTGGAATGCAGTAATTTAACATCACGTAGTCGTGAGTCTTTTCTGCCAAACCGTTCAAATCCGAGGCGGCAATGAAACAAGCCTTTCTCATCCAATCCAAATCAGAGGATGTTGGATTTTCATAATAAAGTAACTTGCTCACCATGGCATTTGCCTCGGTGGGATCCTTGGCAGGTAACCTTCCACGGAATATATCGCCAAAATAATCAGTATCCATCTTTACATAGTAAAGATCTGTGGGAGCCCCGGAACTATAAGATCCGCTCCAGGCTGGGATGTAATCTGTGTCTCCCACAAACAAAACGTAGGTAGGAGGAATGGTCCAGTTATCATAAGCGTCTTGGATGTAACTTTTGATCTCCTCTTTGGTGGAACCGATGTCTGGAACCTGAGCCACCGTCACATGGAAACCTTTGTAGATTTTCCACTCCACCAGATCCGCAAGGCTTGAGTAAAAGTTCTGATGAGTTATGATCAGGTATCCAATGGGTAACTGGGGAGCATCCTTGACCATGGGTGCATAAGTTGAGTAATTGATAAATAACTGCTCACACAGCTTCTCAAATGGGGGAGAGCTGTAGCGATAAAGCTGTTCTTGGGTGGTGATCATATCTGCGTCGGAGAAGGTCACCCTCATTTTAATATTTGAGTAAATCCTCACCCTGCCCGCCTGTGGATTATAGCTGATCGGATAAATCAACAGGGTGATGTATCTGTGTCCCCGGATGACTCCAGCCTCTCCCAGCTTAACCACTCGATCGGGCAAGAACATGTCTTTTTGATAATAGCGCTCATCGATCTCAAATTTTGCTGCCTCCCAGGCACCTTCTATCTTAGGCACAGAAGGCTGAACGGGAACTATTTTATGTTCAAGACCCAATTCTTGGAGGCTTCTTTCGGCAACCTCAAAGCTTTCCACCTTTAAACTCACCTCTGCCCCGAAAGGAATCTGAAGCATCCTGGTGATCACCGGGAGGTTCGGTTCACCAATAATACTGGTCAGGCCAGCCTGAGGGATGGAGATCAGAGAGAATTCCCCTCCTTTGGTGGTGATTTTCTCCGTCTGTATTCCCGGAATCTGAACCTCGAACAGAACCTGATCAAAATCCGATTGCAAAAGGTTTAGTTGTGGGAGTCTTTCCATTCCGGGAGTCAGAGAAATCCAGGTGCGATTCGAATCTGCCCAGGTGGAAGAGGGAAGGGCAAAAACCAGAAAGAATAGCAAAGAGGCAAAAAGAAATCCCTTCATCCGATTTGAAACTTTAACCTTCATACACATGGATCCTCCTTTACAGTTAATCGGTTATTATTTGGAATTCTTTGCCAACCAAATAAAGATGAGAATCAGATGACCCATAATGGCTCAAACAAAGCAGTTTTAGCTGAGGGAGGGCGAATTCATTTAGACAAATTGTGCTACACGAGATTTCAAGCAAAACAGCCTCTTTTATCCCAAACAGTTATGGTCACGGGAGAGCCACAAATACAATCTTGCTTCCTCTAAGGCTATAATAATACATCTTTTTCCAATGTCAATGTTTTTCTGGAATCTGAGTGGTCTTGTCGGTCTAATTGGCTTTGTCTCCTCAGTATGCAAAACCTGGGCCCGAAGAAGATCAAAAGACCACATAGGACCATCAATCCCGTCGGTTTAATCGAGCCCTTCATCTCATAGTTCCAGTCCTCCAGAAATGCTGATAGGATGGATTTCCCTTACAGCCTCACCAAAAAAATAAAAGGTTCCTGTCTTCCAATAGATTGTCCGGACAGGTACCTTAAAATTTTTTCTGAAGATGATTTTTTATTAGAACTCGGTCTTGCCGGTAAATTTAAACTTATCTATCAGCATGGCGGGAGCCGTGATGCACCCTATATCCTCCCACCAGGAAGCCACGATCTTTCTTTTCTTCGAGATCTGCAGAACGTTGGAGAACACCTTGAGCATGCTATCGTTGAAGCGCAAATTCTTAATCCCGTATTTGACCTTTCCATCCTCTACCCAAAAGGTGCCATCTCTGGTCATTCCGGTCAAAACCGCATTGGTGGTATCCAAAAGTCCGTTGATGTAGTGAAATCTGGTCACCAGGATACCTTCTTTTACCGACTCTATCATCTTATCCAGAGAGGAGTTGCCCTCCTGGATGAAAAGGTTTAAAGCAAAAGCCTCCTCTGCATTATCCGGGGTGAGGGCATGACCGGTTGATCTCTTTCCCTCCCGATGAGCAGAAATGGAGTTATAGACCACTCCCTTAGCCACCCCTTTCTCTATCAACATCACCTTCTGTTTGGGCACGCCCTCGAAATCGAAGGGGAAGGCGATTCCACTCTCATCGGTGCCGTCGTCATAGATGGTCACGTTTTCCTCCATGATCTTGTGCCCGATCCGGTTAGATAAAAAGCTGGTTTTCTCCTGAAAAGATTTTGAGCCAAAGCCAATGTAATTCATCCACTCCACCAGAGCGGCCACGGCTGAAGGTTCCAAGATCACCTGATACTCACCCGGGTCAACCTCCTTTGGATTCTTACTTTCTAGACATTTCTTGATGGCAACTTCAGCCAGGTTATCTGCCTCAATTTGATCCACCTCTCTGGAGAGTTGATCTGAAAAACCAGAACTGTTATCCCCCATCACTATCAGATTAAGATAGGCTGAGGAGAGCGGTTGGTAACAGGCAGCTCCATTGGTGTTGAGCACCGCTATCTCCGAGTAGCCGGTGGAAAAGGAGCCAGCCGCAGAGAGTTTGAAAGCCTCGGTCTTATCGAATATCCTTTTGACCATCTGGGCCCTTTGAGCGGGAGAAAACTGGGCGGTCTTCTCAAAATAAGTGTTGACCTTTTTAAACTCCTGCCCTGATGGAAGACCGGGGAAATCGGGGTTTTCCTTCTGATTTCGGGCAATCTCGGTGGCATCCTCAAGCGCCCTTTCCAAATCCCCCTTATGCAGGGAGTTGGTGGAGGCCACCCCGATCTTCTTCCCCAAGACAACCCGAAAATATATCCTGCAGTTTCTTTCCGAAACGTTCTGGTGGATGGTCGAGTTGGCGAAGCGGGTGAGTCCGCCCTCGCCCCCGATATAGACCGCCTCGGTCTGATCTGCACAAGATTTTTTTAAAACCGGGTCAAGTAAACCAAATATGTTATCTTTTCCTATCATTTGCTCACTCCCACTTTGACGTTGCGAAATCTCGCCGGTGAGGTCCCATGGGCCACGTGAATGGTCTGCATGGGTTCACCCTTTCCACAGTTAGGCACTCCCCAAATATGCCAGTGATTCCTGTTGCAGACCGCGTCGCAACTATTCCAGAACGCCGGGGTGATTCCGGTATAGGTGGCATTTTTAAACATTTTTCCCAGTTTGCCACCCTTGATCTCCCAAGCCACCTCCACCCCGAATTGGAAATTCAGCCGTTTATCATCTATGCTCCAGACCTTGTTGGTATCAAAAAATACACCTTCTTTGGTATCGGCGATAAGGTCCTCCAGATTCCACTGGCCTGGCTCAAGATTTATGTTGGTCATTCGAATGAGCGGGATTCTGTTCCATCCCTGAGCCCGCATGGTTCCGTTGCTTTGTTGATTCAGAACGGCTGCGGTCTCCCGGGAGGTCTGGTATCCCACAAACAAACCCTCCTTGACCAAATATACGCGTTGCGCTTTGACCCCTTCATCGTCGTATCCGAAGCTGCCCAACCCTCCTGGAATGCTGGCATCGGCCACTATGGTGACCTTCTCAGAGCCATATTTCAGCTTATTCAACTTATCCGGGGTCATGAAACTTCCTCCAGCTAAGCTTATTTCCGTTCCTAAAACCCGATCCAGCTCGGTGGGATGACCACATGATTCATGCACCTGAAGTGCCATCTGGTTGCCGGCGATGATGATGGTGGTCTCCATTTCGGGCAGAGGTGGTGCGGAGAGAAGTTGAACCGCCTCCTCCCTGACTCTCTCTGCATTCTCCAGAAGCTTCATCTCCTCCACGAACTCAAAACCTTTAGAGGCATAATCGCCACCATGAGAATTGGGGTATGAGCGTTTTTGGGCCTCAGAGCCATCCACTGCGGTGGCAACAATTCCAGCTCCGCTTTCCAACACCGATTGTTCTATAAAAGCGCCCTCTGTGGAGCCAAAGATCTTGTCGGTTTTAAAAAATTGCATGGTGCCTTCGGCCACCTTGATTTTTGGATTCTTCATCATTATCCTGCAGGCATTCAGAAGGAGGCTTATTTTTTTGTCGAATGAAACCTCGAAGGGATCGATACTATAATCGCTTCTATATGAATCCTGATAAATCTCAGTTGGCGTCAGCTTCACATCCTTTCTTTTAGTGATAGCGGAGGCTTCAGCGATCTGGATGGCTTTGTCTGCAACCCTCTTCATCTCATCCAGGTTTAGGACCGAGCTGGCAGCAAAACCCCAAGCTCCATTTTTGATAACCCGGATGCCAAATCCCTGATCCTCGTTACGAGACAGGTTCTCCACATTTCCATTTTTTACCTTTATATCCTCTATATTAGACCTCTGATGTCTGATGTCGGCGTAATCCACCCTCTTTTTCTTTAAGTAATCGATAATCTCCTTGACCTTTTCTTTCAAAATCGCCTCCTTCCCGCCAATCTTTCTTTATTTGCAGACCTTATTACCTTTTTACAAAATCAAATTAGTCCATATCCACGAGTTTGTCAAGCAATAAAAAGTGGATATCATTCATATAAAACAACTGTTGGACGCTCATGCTTCTTCAAGGCTTTTTTTGGATAGGATCTAACCGTCGTTTGCTTTAATAAACCAGATAGCAAATTGGAAGATCAGCTTGATTTGAAAAATGTGATAAAAAGGCGTGGGTAAGTTTTTCCTTTGACTCCAGCAATTTTAAGGTCCACGGTCCGAGGCAAGTCAGATCAGACCTCAGGTTGTTTCTTTCCTCTAGGCCACCTGAATTTCCCCACATAGCTTTTTGGCTACCTCTTCTAAATCGGAAAGGAACTCTTTTTTCCTTGGATCCTTTAAGTAATTTCGTTTCAAATCTTCATCTTTTATCTTCTCACTTAATTCCTTTAGGATCTTACCAGCATTTTTGAGCTCCTGATAAGCTCTTTCTAGGTCCCGGAGGGATAGAAACAGCTTGCCCAGGTAATGATGAATTTGCCAGATCCTCTCTGAGCTGTTTTGCTTCTCTGCCAGGTTGAGGGCGGTTTCAAAGTCTTTTTGTGCTGATTTCAAATCTCCCCTCATCCATTTTGCTCTTCCAGAAATTAGATAGAATGCGGGTTGATACAATACATACCGCAAAAGTCCGAACTTTTTTGCCTCTTCAAGAAACATCTCAGAGCGCTTCAAATCTTTTTGCTCCAGGTGCAGATCGCTGTAATCTAACTGCAGGGCAAAAAGCTCCTCTCCGGCGTTTAACTTTTGTGCCAGGGTCTGTGCTTGGTCCAAAAGTCTCTCAGCCTCCTCAAGCTTCCCCTCTTTTCTCCTAAATCCGCTTTTTAACTGAAGGGCCCTGATCAAGAACCTTTCATCGTTTACCATATCAATGATTCTGGTTGCTTCATCGAGCAACTTTTCCCCTCGGGATAAATCATTTAGAAGCAGATAGAACTCAGACAGGCTCAACCATACCAGGATCTGTAATTCCTTGTCTTCTATCTTTTCAGCAGTTTTTAAAGCTTCTTGAAGATAGGTGTATGCTTGATGATATTCACCCGACTCAAGGTGAATCATTCCCATGTTTTTCAATATATATCCGGCTCTCTCCACCAGACCTATCCTTTTGGCCAAAGACAAGCCCCTCTTGTTGAAGGTCATGGCCTTGGTATACTCACCCATCTTCTGATGCGTTTCTCCCAGGTTTTCCAGATTAAGGACATTTTCTTTCTGGTTGTTAATCTTTTGGTTAAGCTCAAAGGATTCCTGAAAATAATCGATGCACCTGACATATTCTCCCAATTCAAAAAGTGTTGCTCCAACATTATTAAGGCAACGGGCTATCCATTCGCTGTTATCCAACTCTCTATAAGCAGATAAAGCATCGGTGAAATATTTGAGCGCTTCAGGGTATTGATGCTGTGACCAAAAGACCATTCCCATATTGTTTAAAGTGGAGGCTATGGCGGATTTGTTTCCCAGCCTTCGGTCCACCTCAAGAGCCCTTCGGAAGGAATCCAAGGCTTGTGGATATTGACTGTTTATCAGGTAAAGGAGCCCTAAGTAACTTAAAGTGTCAGCCAGCTGGGCGGGATCACCCAGCTTGTGATGAATCTTCATTGCTTCCTTCAGATATAAAAGGCCCTTCTTGTAGTCGTGTTTCAGCCGATAGGTCTCACCCAAGCCATTGTAAGTTTTCACCTGTAACTTAAGATCAGAAGATCCTTTGATCTGTCTTAAGATGGCAAGGTAGTCCGCCTCTGCCTGATCAAGTTCGCCCACCCTTTTGCAAAAGTCCGCCCTTTTCATTAAGGCCTCAACCTTTTTTTGGATAGCATCCTCGGGATCAGATAATTTTGAGGCCCCATTTATGGCTTCTTGGAGATATCTTATTACCTCCTGATTGGCGAAGCGCTTTTGCATCCTCTCCGCGGACAATAGCGCATATTGATAGGCTTTGTCAAAATCTTTTCCCTCCCGGTAGTGGAAAGCCAAATCGAAGATGAATTCCTCCTCTTCCTTTGAGCTGATCCTCTCCAGAATCTCTCCCACCCTTTTGTGCCAGAAGATCCTTTTTTGCTCATCCAACCTCTGGTAAAGGAGTTCTTGAAGGCTTTGATTGGCAAACTCGTAGTTGCTTTTAAGCTCGTCTGCCTCTTCATCTTTTTGAAGGATCTGGTCATTGGTCAAAGAGGATAAAAACCTTAACAGTGTTTTTTCCTCAAAGAGGTTCAGTTCCTTTAACAGCTTCAAGGTCATCTTTTTTCCTATCACCGAAAGGACATTCAAAAAAGCAAGCGTTTCCTTGTCATATCTTTGTAAATTTTTGAGCAGGATCGTCTCCATTGAATCTGGAACCTCTGCCTTTTTCAGCTTTTCCATATCTACCATCCAGGAGGAATCCCTCAAAAAGATGATTTCCTTCTCCAGCAGATATTTTAGCACCTCGATTATAAAAAATGGATTCCCGGAGGTCCTTTTGTGCAGGTAAGCAAAAAATGAAGGTGGAAACCGGTGATCTTTGAATTTGGATGAGATCAATGCGCTGGTTCGGGGAAGATCAAATCGGTTAATTCTCAAATGTCGTGCTTTCTTAAGCTTTATCCAATCCTTAATCGCTTTCACCAGGCCAGCGTCTCTTTTGAATTTTTCATCACGGAGGGAACAGCACAGATAAATTTTTCCTTCATTATTTTCTCTTTGAAAAGAATCCAAAAACCTTAGGGTGGATGAGTCGGACCACTGCAGGTTTTCGATGACCATTACAAATGGAAAAACGCAAGAGATCTGAATCAAAAGATCCTTAATTTTTTGATGAAGGAGGCTCTGATCTCCAAAGGCGGGTGATGGATCTTTTCCCCACCATCTTGAAATCTCCCTGAACCTTTTCACCAGAGGATCGGCACACCGACTCTCCACATATGGTCTTAGCTTATGAAGTATCTCCATCAACGGTTGATAAGCGGAGGTCTGGTTCTCCACACAGTGCGAGTCCACAAAGATGATCCTCTGGAATTGAGCCTTTATCTTAAGCTGATCCAAAAGAAAAGTTTTGCCCACCCCCTGTTCTCCTGAAAGAAAAAGGCAACGTATGCCGGAGGAGAGCACCTCTTGCAGATCATCTTCAAGTTGGACCAGCTCTGTTTCCCTTCCGGCCATCTCTCCACTGTAGATATGAGCAAGACGGGTCATTTGCGAGAAAGAAGCGAAGGTGATTGGCTTTCTGAAATCCTCCTTGAGCCCCTCCTCGATCATCTTCTTTACCTGAGTGGCACTGTTTGGACGATCGGCAGGTGACTTCTTCAAAAGTTTCAGGATCAGTTCATTTAAACTGCAAGGAAGGTTTGGATTTAGCTCCAAAGGAGGTACAGGCTTTTGTTGGAGGTGAGCGGAAACGATTTTAACCGGATCATCGGAACTGAAGGGAGGGCTGGAGGTGACCAGCTCATACAGGATGATTCCCAGAGAATAAAGGTCGGTCCTTCCATCCAAAGATTTTCCTGAAAACATCTCTGGAGCCATATAAAGCAGGGTTCCTTTGGTTTCCTTTCCTCTCCTTGAGCCGATCATCTCAGCCAACCCGAAATCCAAAATCTTCGAGCGAAAGGTCTGGTCGGTTATCTTCAAATTTTCAGGCTTAAGGTCACAATGCACTATTCCACGGAGATGAATGAATTCTAAAATATCACAGATTTGCCAGATCAGACGATATAATTGCTCGAATTGGTAAGACGATTTGTCCGAATCAAAAAGATTAGCGAAGGCTTGTCCAAGAGTTTTTCCCTCCACCAGCTCCATGGAGAAATATGGAAGAGGCTTCCCTTTTTGGAGGGCATCCTCAGAGTAACCAAAATCCAAAACCTTTACCACACCGGGATGCTTCAGCTGATAAAGAAGCAAAAACTCCCTTTGAAAGCGCTGAAGAAAAGAGGGATTCTCTCCATCCCCGGTAAGGACCTTAAGAGCGACCTCTCTTTGGGTCCATTGATCATAAGCTTTGTATACCTTTCCCAAACCCCCTTCCCCGAGAAGCTGAAGCATCCTGTAGCGATGAGAAAGAATCTGCATAACTTTCTTTTCGGATATGCCAACTGAGATTAAAGGAAAAAGTTATGGTGCGGAAAAAAAGCAACCTCTTGCCTAAGAAGGGCAGAAGATCAACTCTTTACCTCGACCGCCTCCTGCCTTTTAACCGGGAGGGTTAAGGTAAAGGTCGTTCTGCCCGGGGAGCTTTCCACAAATATGTCACCTTTATGATTCTTGATGATCTTCTCACATATGACCAGCCCGAAACCATGTCCACCCTTCTTGGTGGTGAAATGGGGCTGAAATATCTTGGACAGAAGCTGTGGAGCAATCCCAGGACCGGTGTCTGTAATTTTGATCTCAGCCGTTTTTTCCTTCTTGAGATAACAGGTCGTGATGTGGATGGTTCCGCGCGAATCTGGAAGGGTATTTATCGCCTCAGACGCATTGTTTAACAGGTTCAGAAAAACCTGTTGAATCTGTCCCACATCCATGGGGAGCGGGGGAAGATCCGGGTCAAAGACGGTCTCGAATCTTATTCTGGAGAATTGTTTTTGAGGCTTTAAAGAGAAGATCAAATCCTCAATCAGCGTGCGCAGATTATATTCTGTTATCTTGGTTTTCAGTTTTGAGAAGTCTAAAAGTCCCTCGGTGAATCTCTTCATGGTCTCCACAGATTCCTGGATGGTTTTTGCATTCTTTTCAATTTTCTCCAAATTCCTTTTTTTCAGATTAAGGGACATAAGCTCGGCGTTGTTCATGATGAGAGTAAGATAATTGTTGAGTTCGTGAGCAATGGAGGCGGCCATCTCACCCTTGGCCACCAGATTCTGCGAATAGATCAGATATTTATCTGCAATAACCTTTTCGGTTATATCTTCTATTACCAGGATCAAACCCAGGATGCGGTTGTCCGGACTGCTCAACGGGCTTACCTTTAAAGATAAAGCTACCTCCTGGGATCCAAATCTGTGATAGGACTTCGCCTCCTCAAAGGGATTTCCAGTGTAAAGAACCTGATAGCAGATCCTCTTCCACCTGGTTTTGTCCTCCTGGGGCACCAAATCGAGAATGGAGAGATTCCTCAAAGAGCGATAACTTAATTCCTCCTTCCAGCCCGCCTTTTTAAAAATGGCTTGAGAAGCTTTGTTGGCTACAGTTATCTTAAGGCTGTTGTCCACCACCACGATCCCCACCGGCGTTTTGTTCACCACATTTTCATTGTATATCTTCATGGCTAAAAGATTCTCATAAAGCTTGGCGTTCTCTAT
>JAOZNS010000284.1 GCA_029933635.1 Candidatus Zixiibacteriota bacterium
AACCGCTGGGGTGGTAAAGGAGATCTCCACCGATTTGATGGTGGTGGAGACCGACTCGCCCTACTTAGCTCCCATTCCGCATCGAGGGAGGAGGAATCAGCCCGCCTATGTGAGATTCGTTTTAGAAAAGCTGAGTCAACTTCTTTCTCCGTTAACTTTTCAAGATGTGAGGCGAATCACCACCGTGAATGCCTGTCGACTTTTCAATCTGAATGAGAAGTTTCCTCCAAAGATAGCCTACCCCATTCGTAACTCCTTATACTTAAACCTCACCAATCGCTGTTCCAACGCCTGTGTGTTTTGTGTGCGAAACTATACCGCATTTGTTAAGGGGCACAACTTACGCCTGGATCATGAGCCCACCTATCAAGAGGTGATAAACTCTATCAACCATCTGGATAGATATGAGGAGGTGGTCTTCTGCGGTTATGGGGAGCCAACCATACGTTTGGATTTACTTAAAGAGGTGGCCGGTTATCTTAAAGCCAGGGGAGCAAAAGTTAGGCTTAACACCAATGGTCAGGGCAATCTTATCCATAAAAGAAACATAGTCCCCGAGCTGGTGAACTTGATAGATGTGGTTTCCGTAAGCCTGAATGCCGAAGATGGCAGGAAATACCAAAAATTATGTCAGCCCATTTCAGGAGGGGGTGCGTTTGAAGAGGTGATAGCTTTTGCCAGGGAATGTAAAAGACTTCTGCCTCGAACCATACTCACCGTTTTGAACTTGCCAGAGGTGGACTTGCAGAAGTGCGAGAAAATAGCCAAAGATTTAGGGGTGGAGTTTAGGATCAGGCATTATACTAAGGTGGGGTGACCTTGCCATCCCAATGTTTATCAAAGCTTGGTGTCATCTTTCGGCAAATAAGCCAGGGTTAAAGTGACAAAGACAGGTTTTTCAGGTGAGACCCAGAAAGAGCCTTAGTCAAAATTTTTTAGTTAATGAAAAAGCGGCAAGAAGGATCGTTGAAGCCCTCCGGTTAAAAAAGGATGACATCACGGTGGAAATCGGAGCAGGTCAGGGAGCTTTAACCAAGCATCTTTTAGATAAAGCCAACAAAGTCGTAGCGGTGGAGATAGATGGAAGGTTGTGCTCTTATCTTAAACGGAGGTTTAAGGATAAAGCGAATCTAAAGATTATCCAAAAGGACATCTTAAAGGCAAATCTGGCTGAGCTGATCGGACCGGATGGTTTTTGTAAGGTGGTGGGGAATCTACCTTATCAGATCACCTCTCCGATTCTCTCCTTTCTTCTAAAGAACAAAAAACTGGTTAACCTCTGCGTTCTGATGGTGCAAAAGGAGGTGGCCTCAAGGCTTTGTGCATCTCCAGGGAATAAGGATTGGTCTCCGCTATCGGTTGCGGTTCAGCTTCATGCGGAGGTAAAAATTCTTTTTCATCTGAAGCCTGGCTGTTTTTTTCCTCCACCCAGGGTGGATTCCTCGGTGATCAGGATCGTCTTCCTTCCAGAGCCGAAGGTTTCCCTGCCGAGCGAGAAGTTATTTTTACAGGTGGTTCGATCGGCCTTCGGACAGAGAAGGAAAATTTTGTCAAACTCGCTGGCTTCCAATTTAGATTTGCCTAAGGAGGAAATTGAGCTTATTTTAAAAGATGCTGGCATCGATGCTCATAGACGGGCGGAGAGTTTGAGCTTGGACGAATTTGCTCGTCTGGCTTTTTCCATAGGTGAGGTTTTGGGTAACACAGAGGGATTTCAATGAAGTGGAGTCTCTAAGGATCAGATTATTAAATCGCACTTTTTGATCTTGTCTACGGAAGGGAAATAGTGATAAGAATAAGAAAGTTGAACTTCCAAATGCTTAAGATAAATTTTCCGATTTTTATACTATTATCAGTCTTTTTAGCTCAAGAGATTTTCTGTGCACAACTTAGGCTCGATTTCTCACAGGAGAATCGAACATATGTCTGGAACACCAGTTTAGATTGTGGGCTTAAGGTTAGTCCACGGCTGGATTGGAGATTTTCCAGCAGGATCAATTCGATGTTGATCAAAAGATCGGTCTTCTCCAGTAACCAGAATCGATGGCAGGAGGATGGTCAGGTTAATCTAAGCTTAAATTACCTCTTAACCAGCAGATGGAAGATCGGCGCACTTTTTTCTCAGAACGTAAACTCACTTGAGAAAAGAAAGGTTATCAGCTCGGATTATGGTATCACCACGGAATATAACATATCTGGGGTGAAGTTGATTCAAGCCATCGGGGTCAAAGATATAGATCGGAGATTGGAAGGGGCGAGAAGAAAGGACTCTGGATTCAATCATAGGTTAGAGATCTCTCATTCTCTATACCTTCCTTCCGAGTTGAACTCCCACATCTCCTTCAGCCAGAGCAGTTCCCAATTAAGCAATATCCCCCTTTTGCAAAGAGACCTTGGCATCTTTTTGGCAAAAAGCTTCTCCCCTGAAGATAGCTTGGAATTGTCTTACCAAGAGGTTTGGTCTAAGAAGAAGTTCTATTGGGGGGATTTGAGCAATTATCAGATCAACACCCAAAAAAGAACCCAAAGAATGATCAATCTGCGATCCTCAATCGAGGTTCCCCTCCAGATCAGAATGGACCTCAACTTTGATTTCATGTCCAATGGCTATAGGTATTTAAGCAAAGGGCAACAACCATATTCGTCGGGCTTAACCGATAATTTTTCAGACTCCCAGAATTTTCTTCTGAAGATTAAGCGAGAGTTTTTCAGAAGGTTGGGTTTAGCCAGCTTTTATAAATATTCTGAGTTAGATGAGGATTATGCAGATGATCAGAAGGATCAGAAGATGAAGAACGGCGAGTTGGGGGGCAACCTTGGGGTCAGGATGAGCGAGGCGGATTCGCTGTATCTGTCCACTTCGATCGGAGTGACCTCGTTCTTTACGCCTGAGGCTTCTGCCAGATTTAAC
>JAOZNS010000285.1:0-2166 GCA_029933635.1 Candidatus Zixiibacteriota bacterium
TACAGGAGGTCTCTTATTTTTCAAAACCTTTTTACAGGAAGTTTAAGACATTACCGGCTCATCCTCAGAACACTTGACAAATTGACTTAAACTGATATATTTATGGTAGAAAGATTTTAAATCAATATTCGAGCTTCTGAGTTGCCTTCATGATTGAGTTACAAACCTTATTCTGTTTTTTTCAAAAGAAGCATTCTAATGTCAAATTTGAAATCTGATTAATAATATAACGAGGAAGGAGGAAACCGTGAGACAAAAGGGAACAGTTTTAAAATTAATCTTGGTGGTTTCTTTTCTGTTCTTCATAACGCAAGCTTCCTTTGCTGAAGGGCTTTCAAGGGCTGATATTGACTCTTTGAGAAGACAGGGAGAAGCAGAGGGCTGGACCTTCACGGTTGGTGAGAATCCTGCCACCAAATATTCGTTAGAGGAATTGTGTGGATTGGTTGTGCCGGAGAATTGGTGGGTGGGGGCGAAGTTCAACCCCTGCACGCCGACCAAACAACTGCCCGAGGCATTCAACTGGTGTGATTCAGGAGGTTGCACTCCTGTTAAGGATCAGGGTGGATGTGGAAGCTGTTGGGCTTTTGGAACCGTAGGACCCCTTGAGTGTAACATCAAAATCAAAGATGGACAGAGCGTGGACCTTTCCGAGCAGTGGTTGGTTAGCTGTAACTCTGATGGATGGAGCTGTAGCGGGGGCTGGTGGGCTCATGATTATCATCAGTGGAAAACAGATCCCTGTGGCGGAACCGGCGCAGTGATGGAGGCAGATTTCCCCTACGTGGCTTGGGATGCTCCTTGTAATTGTCCCTATTCACACGAGTATCTGATCACCGACTGGGCTTATATTGGGAATGAATCAAGCGTTCCCCCCGTTAGCTCCATCAAACAGGCGATCTTGGATTATGGACCGGTATCGGCGGCTGTCTACGTCAATTCAGCCTTTCAAGCTTATACAGGGGGGATATTCAATGGCTGTGCCACCGGCACGGTCAATCATGCGGTTGTGCTGGTGGGCTGGGATGATAATCAGGGAACCGAAGGTGTCTGGATTTTGCGCAATTCCTGGGGTCCTGGCTGGGGCGAAGGTGGTTATATGCGGATCCCCTATGGTTGCTCAAGTATCGGCTATGCCGCCTGTTACGTAGATTATCCCGGGGCGTCGTTGCTTAAGATAAATTTGCCAGATGGAGTTCCGGAAGTCATTCCTCCCGGCGAGGTTACAACCATTACCGTGCAGATCGAGGAGCTTGGCGATCAATATATTCCCGGAACGGGCATGCTTCATTATCGTTACGATGGTGGTGCTTATCTTACCTCTTCTTTGGTATCAATTGGAGGCGATCTATATGAAGCCACCCTGCCCCCAGCGGAATGTGAGGATGTGCCAGAATATTATTTTAGCGCCGAAGGAGTCACCTCAGGAGTGATATACAATCCTGCCGATGCTCCTGCCACGGTATATTCTTCGCTGGTGGGAGAGCTGACCACAGTGTTTTATGACAACTTCCAGACCAATCTGGGCTGGATTGTGCAAAACGACCCATATCTTACCGATGGTCAGTGGGAACGAGGCGTTCCAATTGGCGGTGGTGATCGAGGTGATCCCCCCACCGACTATGATGGTTCGGGCAGTTGCTATCTCACAGATAATGAGGATGGCAATTCCGATGTGGATGATGGGATCACCTGGCTGATCTCGCCTACCATAGATGCCAGCGGAGGACTCGATGCCAAGGTTCACTATGCCTTATGGTATACCAATAATTTTGGGAACGATCCCAACAACGATCTTTTTAAAGTGTACGTCTCTAACGACGATGGTGCTACTTGGACCTTGGCTGAGACGATCGGTCCTCTCACCTCTGCCGGTTGGAAGGAACATAATTTCATGATAGGTGATTTTCTCCCTCCCACCAATCAGGTTAAGGTTCGTTTTGAAGCCTCAGATCTTAACGACCCATCAGTGGTGGAGGCGGGTGTGGATGATTTCAGTGTTTCGGTCCTTCAGTGTGGTGAGGTTATCTGTGTGGATTCTGACGGCGATGGATATGGCGATCCCGGTCATCCGGAGAACACTTGCCCGGATGATAACTGCCCAACCATTTATAATCCAGACCAGGCAGATGCTGACAGTGATGGGGTGGGAGATGTCTGCGACGA
>JAOZNS010000285.1:2176-2910 GCA_029933635.1 Candidatus Zixiibacteriota bacterium
ATACCGACGGAGATGGTTATGGCGATCCTGGCTTCCCGGCCAATATCTGTGATCTGGACAATTGCCCCTACCTCTTCAACCCAAATCAAGAGGATGCCGATGGTGACAGCATAGGTGATAGTTGTGATGTTTGTACCGACCTTGATGGGGATGGATATGGTGATCCCGGCTTTCCGGCCAACACCTGTGATCTGGACAATTGCCCGGATGTTTACAATCCGGATCAATCGGATGCCGATGGCGACACAACAGGAGACCTTTGTGATACCTGCACCGATACGGATGAAGATGGCTACGGCAATCCCGGCTTTCCATCCAACACCTGCGCTCTTGACAACTGTCCCGATGTTTACAATCCCGAACAGGCAGACGCAGATAGTGATGGAGCAGGAGACCTCTGTGATGTTTGCCCTTATCATCCAAACGACGATTGTTGTAATCCGGTCGGCTCAAACTTACCACCGGAGGTAACCTCTCCTGAGGCAGACACGGTTGTGCCGGGTGAGCCACCCTTCGTATATGTGGCTACAGCCAGCGACCCGAACTGTGACGGCACAGAGCTTGAATTAAGCTTTGATGATTATCCCTCATGGTGCTCGGTCTCAGGGAATACCATCACCGGTTCCGCAGAATGCGATTTCGTTGACACCTCGTTTAAAGTAATAGCCTTTGATGGGTCCTTAGCCGATACCCTGGAGGTGAGCCTTGTGGTCGATCATTCAAACCTTCCACCG
>JAOZNS010000286.1 GCA_029933635.1 Candidatus Zixiibacteriota bacterium
AAAGCAAAACACTATTAAAAAGAGCGTATGGGTCATTTGGCCTGATAGGAAGTAGCTTTTTGAATGTATGGGGGGGAACTCTTTTGAGGAGTTCTCCCCATACTGCTAACCGTCCTTAAAATGTCCTCTCTGTCGTTTTGGCATGGGAATGGAAAACTTGTGTGATTTGAATATAGCAATGATAGATTTAGTTCTTTGCCCGAAGATTTTAGTTGCCTGAAGGGAGGTGGTAAGTGAAAGTGCTCTTCCTCCGTAGTTTAAGGGTCTGAAGTAAACATTAGCTAAGATAGGAGGGTGAGATGAAAGGATTTAGGGGGTTAAGTTTAGTGATAGTTGCTGTACTCTGCGTAGCCGGTGTAGAAAATGTGCAGGGGGCAAGCCTTGATACAGTTTTTGTATCCTCTGTACAAGCAGATCCTGGAGTCAATGGGGTGCATGTACCCGTGTATGCCAGAGTAGGACCAGTAGGTGGGGAGGATTTAGATGGGGTAAACTTTGGCCTCTCTTATAATCAATCTGTTTTAGTCTGCGATACAATTATCTATGAGGTTGCGGATCCTAACTATCCGAGCTTCTATGATTTGATACCTTCACCTTTTATGTTTACCCCAAGATGTTATCCGGATAGCGGATGGGCTACTACAGGGATTATATTTAGTATGATCGGCGATAAGGATATTCCACCTGGTTACTATCGGATGTTTGACATAGTATTGAATGTGCAACCTGGCGCGGCACCTGGAGATTATCCACTACATATCGATGATGAAGCGGGGACTCCTCATATTGGCAACTATTTTACACACAATATTACTGTGGAATATTTCGAGAAGGTAGATGGTCTCTTTACTGTCAAGGGGGCAGCTCTTGGAGCGATTTCAGGGATAGTGATTAATCAAGAGGATTCTCAACCGATCGAAGGTGCTTATGTGCGGGCCGATAGCTACTCCGATTATACCAATGAAGATGGGGAATATCTGATTTCTGGTTTACCAGCCGGAACTTACGATGTAATTGCTTCGGCGATTGGATTTGAATCGGATACTGTGGAAGATGTGGAAGTTACAGTGGGACATACTGCAATCGTGAATTTTGAGCTTACCCCTTCCGAGTGTGTGAATACCCTCTTCTCGGGGAGTGGTGTTGGGGTGGGGGGGGACACGATTAGAATTCCTGTTACTGCTATGAACTGCTCCGAACTCGACGGGTATACTGTAAGTTTGGCTTACCCGAATCAGTTTTTGAAAGCGATAGCCATCGATACTACGGGAACGGCGACCGGGGGTGTCTCCCCGGACAGTTTTCGTTATAAATTGACTTTCGGTGGTGATGTGTTGCCGGGGTTTGTTCTCGTTCAGTGTATGATTAGCCTTGATCACTCCAGAACCATTCCGATTGGCACAAATAAGCTTTTTGACATACTTTTTGAGGTGAGGCCTAATCCTCCAGATACTGTCAGCTTTGAATTTAGGACCTACCCTGAAGCTCCTTGGCCAGGTTCGGGACCAATAGAGAATGAATTCATATTTGGTGACTTTCACTTTACTCCCAATCTGGAAAACGGTTACTTTATAATGTTGCCATCCTTTGTGCGAGGTGATGTTGACGGTGATGCCTATGTAAGGGTGAATGATGCTTTAATGATCCTCCTTAATCTGTTTCATGTCTCTGGAGCCCCCCCCCTAACTTGTCTTGATGCAGCGGATTATAATGACGATGGGTTGATCCTTACTGATGATGCTTTAAGCTTACTATTGTGGATTTTTGGGGTGGAGGGTTCAGTTCCTCCCCCTCCTCCTTATCCCAACTGTGGCGCTGATCCTACTTCGTTTGATTCCTTATTGTGTAGCTGGCACGAGAGCTGTATGAGCGAACCGAGCGGACTCCCCTTGACTTTTCAACTTGATGCAGAAGCTGAAAATAGTGTAACAGTAGGTAAAGCCTCTATAGATGAAGATGGAGTGGCAATAGTGCCCGTCATCTTGCATGCGCAGAGGGAAATCAGTGGATTTCAATTGGAGTGTTCCTTCGATGATGACATATTTACTCTCCGCTCCGTAGAAAGAACCGATTTAGTGAACTCTTTTGATTTCTTTAGTTCCCTTATTGAGGATGAAAATGGGAAGGTAATGATTGGGGGAATTCCTGACTTCCAAATGGAGCGACTTCTTCCTCCCGGAACCTATCAGTTGGCCAATCTTGTCTTCTCTAAGAGAACTCTGGATTCCGTGCCAGAACCGTCTCCGCTGCAACTGGGGTATGTGGGAGTTTATGATTCAAGAGCCGAGGCCTTGCCAGTCCAGGCCAAGGACGGTGCAATTATAGGTGGAGGAGGCCAGTTCATACTGCCTACTGATTTTAAATTGGGGCAGAACTATCCGAATCCGTTTAATAAGAGGACAAGAATTGATTTTATAGTTCCTTATGGGTCAGATGTGAGGATAGACGTCTTTGATATCTGTGGGGAAAAGATTTGCACTCTCCTTGATGTTGAAAAGACTACTATGCAAAAACTCCAGGTATTCTGGGATGGAAAAGACGAGTCCAAGAAGGAAGTTTCATCTGGGATCTATTTCTATCGTTTAACTTGTGGGAGAAGAAAATTGGTGAAGAAAATGGTTTTCCTGAAGTAGGGGTTAATTGCGATAATTATTTGATACATAGGCTTCTCTATCGAATAGAAGGGGCTGCTTGGTAACCTACCGAGCGGCCCCTCTAATTCTTATGGAGAAGCCTTAAATGAATTTCTGGGGAAACATTTCCGTAAGACCGAAATTTTTGAAAGGAAGATAATCGATAAGACAAGTTCACAGTCAAAAAAATTAAAAAAGCTGAATGTCCCCCAAAATTGGGATAGGTTTAGGATCTAATAGCAATGTAGATTTGGACTTATCTGTAAAAAGGGGGTG
>JAOZNS010000077.1 GCA_029933635.1 Candidatus Zixiibacteriota bacterium
CAGGAAACTATCACCCGCATGGGGAACAGGGGGTTTATCCCACCTTGGTGCGCATGGCCCAGGATTTTAACATGCGATATGTTTTGGTGGATGGGCAGGGAAACTTCGGCTCCATCGATGGGGATGCCCCAGCGGCGATGAGATACACCGAAGCAAGACTTGCGCCTTTGGCCATGGAGATGCTTCAGGATCTGGACAAGGAGACGGTTGATTTCGTCCCCAATTATGATGAGACCAGAAAGGAGCCGACGGTGCTTCCCAGCAAGTTCCCCAATCTTATCTGCAACGGCGCCTCCGGCATCGCCGTAGGAATGGCAACCAATATCCCCACCCACAATTTAGGTGAGGTGGTGGATGCCTTGGTGGCTCTGATCGATGATCCAGAGTTGGAAGATGAAAAACTTTTGGAGTTTATCCCGGGTCCAGATTTCCCTACCGGAGGAATCATTCAGGGCCAGAGGGGTATAGTGGAGGCATATAAGACTGGACGGGGACGGATCATACTAAAAGCCCGGGTCAATGTGGAAAAACATAAAAGCGGAAAGGAAAGCATAATAATCAGTGAAATACCTTATCAGATCAACAAATCCAACCTTCTGGAGAAGATAGCTCAGCTGGTGCGAGATAAAGTCGTCGAGGGCATCTCTGATCTTCGAGACGAGTCGGATCGGGATGGGATGAGGATCGTGGTGGAGCTTAAACGAGATGCCCAGACGGACGTGGTGCTAAATCAGCTCTTCAAACATACCCAGATGCAGACCACCTTTGGAGTGATCATGTTAGCCTTGGTGGATGGACAACCTCAGGTTTTAACCTTAAAGGGATTGCTCAACCTTTTTCTGAAGCACCGGCATGAGGTGATCACCCGCAGAACCCAATATGAGCTGAAGAAAGCAGAAAATCGAGCTCACATCTTGGAAGGCTTGAAGATTGCCCTGGATCATATAGATGCGGTGATAAAGCTGATCAGGTCATCCAAAACCCCGGAGGAGGCCAAAGAGGACTTGATGAAAAAATTCAAGCTCTCTGGGATACAGGCTCAGGCTATTCTGGATATGCGGCTTCAGAGACTAACCGGTCTGGAGAGGGAAAAGGTCGAGCAGGAATATCTGGATGTAATAAAGTTGATCGAAAAGCTGAAAGGTATTTTGGCCAGCAAGGCCAAGAGAATGAACATAATCAAAGAGGAGCTTATCGAGCTTAAGGAAAAATATGGAGATGAGCGAAGAACTGAGCTTAGAGAAGAGGAGGAGGGGGAACTTACCGTTGAGGATTTGATTGCAGAGGAGGATATGGTGATCACCATCACCCACTCTGGGTATATAAAAAGGTTAAGCGTCAGCTCATACCGAAGGCAAAGTCGGGGTGGAAGGGGTGTCATTGGAATCGAGACCAAGGAGGAGGACTTTGTTGAGCATCTGTTCATCGCCTCCACCCATAACTACATCCTTTTCTTCACTCCCAAGGGAAGATGCCACTGGATCAAGGTGCACGAGATACCGGTGGGAGGGAGATTAGCCAAAGGCAAACCCATCGTGAACATGCTTGATTTGGGGGAGGAGGAAAATATAGCGGCCTTTGTGCCAGTAAGAGAGTTTGATGACAAACATTATGTGGTGATGGCTACCCAGAACGGGATAATAAAGAAGACTTTGCTTTCCGCCTTCAGCAATCCTCGAAGGGGCGGAATCAATGCCATGAGCATCCCAGAAGATGATACCTTGATTGAAGCCAAAATTACCGATGGAACCTCCGATATCATCCTGGCAACCAGAGAAGGACAGGCCATAAGATTTCATGAGGATAAAGTGCGAGGTATGGGAAGAACTGCCTATGGGGTGAAAGGCATCGCCTTAGCCAGAAATGATAAAGTCATTGGTATGGTGGTGGTGAAAAGGGATACCACCTTGCTTTCCGTCACAGAAAATGGTTTCGGCAAAAGAACCAACATATCTGACTATCGGGTAACCAATCGGGGCGGCAAAGGAATAATCAATATAAAGACCACCCAAAGAAATGGAAAGGTGGTGGCCATAAAAGAGGTGGTAACAGATGATGAACTGATGCTCATCACTCAGAAAGGGATCATCATTCGTCAACCGGTCAAACAGATCAAGGTGATTGGACGAGCCACTCAGGGGGTGAAATTGATAAATTTGGATCCGGGTGATAGGGTGGTGGATGTGGCCAGGGTGATCCGAGGGGAGGACAATAACAATAAATATCAAAGCACAAACGAGTAACCAGATAGTTAGTGGGCAGGAATTTTTGATTACTCGAAACTTTGTAGTCTGATGCCCTCATCTGAGAGAATTTGACTTGGTATAGCGATAATTCAGGTTATGTAAAAAGAGGAGCTGTTGCCGAGGTCAGATTGTTGGGCCGGATGAATTCCTGCCCCTATCGGAGACAACAAGTTATGAACCATAGGGCAGGGCATTTAGCCCTGCCAATGGAGTTGGGCAACAGCCCCAAGATTTAACTTCGATGCAAAATATCAGTGGTTTTAAGATAGCAATCCTTCTTCTTTTATTCATCCTGATACTTAGACTGATCCTGAAAGGATGGCAGAAGGTGGCGGTCTCTCGCAAAGGAGAGAGGTTCAAATTTCTTTTGACCAAATCTCCATTTTCAGATGATGTCACCTGGCGGGACGTGAGATATTCCCTTTTGGTGATAATCGACTCAGCCATCTCTATAATAATTTTAATTTGGGTGATGGATAAACTATTTTGACCTTTCCCCTTTCCATTTCAATTGAGCTGGTAAGTAAAAGGGAAGGTAGCTTAGCTTTTGCAGAAGCAATTTTCAAAAGTTCTAACGAAATCTTTGGCATTTGAAAGACTAATGGATCGTTATCCCCAAAGGTTACTTGAAGATAGTTAAAATAAAGCAAAGAATAAAAAAAGATAAACCGATCATCGCTGGCAATATCAGAGTTGAATTGGTCTGGTTTGATTCCTTGGGGGCAAAATCCAGCTCCGTTTTTATTCAAACCCCGGATATAAATCTTCTTATCGACCCAGGCACAGCAGAGATGCAGCCCAGTTATCCTTTATCTGCTTTGGAAAAATCTGAACTGGCTGAGGTTGCTTTTCAGGCTATAAAGAAAGCCTCTTGGAAGGCAGATACGATCTTCATCTCACATTATCATTATGATCACCATACCTTGCCAGAAGATGAGGGTGAAGCCATCTATCGGGGGAAAAGACTGTTGATAAAAGATCCCAATCGCTGGATAAACCAATCACAGTGGGAGAGAGCTCGTCTGTTTTTCAATCAGCTCTCTCAGGTTTATGCAAACACTACCATTGAATCATATCTTTGTACTCCTGCTAAAGAGAGCTTCGCAGATCCTTTAAATAAGATCCCTGTAGCTCGGGATAAAGATTTTGACAGCTATCAGAAAAGAAGGGAGGAGCTTTTCAAAAAAGGAAGAGCATGGTTTAAGAAGTTGTCCCAAAGGTGGAAGAAGGGTCCCTGGATTTCGGAAGGCAAATTTGGCAGTGTGGACGTTTCGTTTGTAGACGGAAGGAAGTTCAAATTTGGATCAACCATTCTTGAGTCGACTCCACCTTTATTTCATGGGATAGAATATGATCGGGTGGGCTGGGTGGTTGGCTTGGTGCTTGTGCACAAAAAATCAAAAGTTTTATATGCCTCTGATCTTCAGGGTCCGGGCATCGAGGATTATGCCCTGTGGATAATTAAGGAGAATCCCGATATCTTGATCTTGGATGGACCAGCCACATACCTCTTTGGCTATATGGTCAATCGGATAAATCTTCAGAGAGCCATCGAAAACGCCATTTCGATCATCAGAAATACCGACACCAGGGTGATCATATACGATCATCATCTCACTCGAGATCGCCTCTTCAGGCAACGTCTGAGAGAGGTATATGAAGTTGCAGAGCTGGAAAGTAAAACTTTTCTGACAGCCGCAGAATGGCTTGGTGACCAGCCTTTGATTTTGAAGTTGAGAGAGGAGAAGAGGGGTGGATAAGTTTTCTGGGACTCAATCACATCCCCCGATTCAATCCGTTAACCTTACCTCCGTTTATCTTCCTCTCATAGAGAAAGGAACCGAGAAGGTGAAGAATGAAATTTTGAAAAAGAAGAACGAACTGAGAAACAAAATCTGGTCCCTTATGGAGCAGAAGAACGTGGCAATTTTTCCCTTACCGGTTTGGGGTCGAATCCCCAATTTTATAGGAAGCGACCAAGCCTCTGCCTTGGTGAGGGCACTTTCTGAATGGGAAAGGGCGAAGGTCCTCTTTGCCAATCCAGATTATGCCCAGAAGAAGATCAGAGAGTTTGCCTTAAAAGATGGCAAGCTTCTGATAATGGCATCTCCTCGATTAAAACATGGATTTTTGCAGATCGATTCACAAAAGGTCCAAGGTAAGGAAAATGTGGCCTCAAGCATCAAAGGAGCGTTTAAGTATGGAGAGCCGGTAAAAAAGATGCCCAAGCCAGATCTGATCATAACCGGCTGTGTAGCAGTTGATTGGTCTGGCTGGCGATTGGGAAAAGGCGGAGGCTACGGAGACGTTGAGGTGAAGAGGTTAAAAGAAGAATTTGGAAAAATCCCAGTTGTGACCACCATCCATCCTCTGCAGATAGTTGAGTCCGTTCCGCATCTGGATCACGATTGCATAGTTGACCTCATCGTATCCCCACAAAAAATATACAGGATTCAGAAGAAAGATTAACTGGATTAGATCGATCAACCCGCTGAATCGAAGGGGGCCCTCTCTCACCTAAGGTGAGGTTAAGAGGGTTCTGGCATGTTGAAGATGAAAGTAAAGAAATTTGCTTAATTTTTTTACTCTGATTGTATCATCTCAATCGAGACCGAAAACAAAATTTTGGTCAACTGCTGAGAGGAGAAGACGGTGGCAAAAATGGTGATGAAGACAAACTTTCGATCTCAAAAACTTCAATCAGCCACGTTCCAGGTAGACGTTCTTCTCTCCGCACAGACATTTCAACCTCTCCAGAAGATCTCTGGATATCTCCACCTTTGTGTTTTTTAGCCTCATCCTCAGTTCCTCGTTGTTTGTCCTCACGTGCAGGATCACCGGCGAGTTGCCCGGATGGGCCGAGAGGGTCTCTTTCAATTCAGAGACGAGGTCCTCGCTAGCTCCGGAAGAGATGAGAAGAAGATGAAGAGGTGGCTTCATCTTTTGATAGACCTTGCTTAAGCTTATTATGTCCTGCGCTATCACCTTCGCCTTCTCCCCCTCCCGAGTAGAGGCTCTTCCCTTAATAAGAACCATGGAGTCTGCCCTTATGAGCCTGCGGGCTCTCTCATAACAGTCAGAAAAGATAACCACCTCCACCCTCCCCACGAAATCCTCTAAGGTGGCAAAAGCCATCTGCTTTTTCTTGCGGTCGAGATTGACCTTGACGTGGGTGATCACCCCTCCGATATATAGCTCCTCTCCATCCTTAGCATCCTCTATTGTATGAGTGTTTCTGGTTACAAAAGTTTTTAACTGCTCCTCATATTTGGTCAGAGGATGCCCAGAGACATAAAAGCCCAGTATCTCCTTTTCCTTTGAAAGGATTTCACTTATGGGCCATTCTGGAACCTCAGGCATTTTGGGAACCGGTATGGCTTTGATCTTGTCCCCCAGATCAAAAAGTGAGGTTTGCCCTCGTTTTCTGTCCTCTTGGAAGGTCTGTCCATAGTTGGTAGCTGTATCCAAGGATGCTAAAAGTTGTGCCCGGTGTCTTAGGACCGAATCGAATGCGCCCGCCTGAATCAAGCTTTCAATTACTCGCTTGTTGATTGCACCCCAGTCAACCTCTGCACAAAACTGGAAAAGAGTTCTAAATCTCCCCACCTTCTCCCTGGCCTTTAATATGGCTTGAATGGCACCGTGCCCCACATTTTTTATCGCTTCCAATCCAAATCTTATCTTGTTTCCCACCACCTTGAACCTCCCTCTGCTCTCATTTACATCTGGCGGCAAGACATCAATTCCCATCCTCCTGCATTCCTCCATCAGGGTCACAATTCTGTCGGTATCTCCTATCTCCGAGGACATGCTGGCGGCCATGAATTGCAACGGATAGTGAGACTTAAGATAAGCGGTCTGATATGCCAGATAGGCATACCCGGCGGAATGAGCCTTGTTGAAGCCATATCTTCCGAATGTGGCTATAAGATCGAATATCCTATCTGCCACCTCAGGTTTTATTCCTTTGGCTTTGGCTCCTTTCTTGAACTCGTCCCTCTGCTGAACCATAAGGTTTGCCTTTTTCTTTCCCATAGCCTTTCTCAAGATATCAGCCTTCCCCAAGGTGTAGCCAGCCAGATCGCTGGCGATCTTCAGTACCTGCTCTTGGTAAACTATCACCCCGTAGGTCTCCTTGAGAATGGGCTCCAGCAGAGGATGTTCATATGTGATCTTCTTTAAACCTCTTTTTCTCTCGATATACTCATCCGTCATTTTGCTATCTAAGGGTCCTGGGCGATAAAGGGCGTTCATGGCAGTCAACTCATCTAAACTTTCTGGCTTTAGCTTAACCAAATACTCTCTCATTCCGGGGCTCTCAAATTGAAAGATGCCCACGGTTTCACCCTTTGAAAAAAGCTGGAAGGTTTTGGCATCATCTAAGGGGATGGAATCTATATCCAGAAGGACGTTATTCTCCTCTCTTAACATTTTGACCGTATCATCGATCACGGTCAGGGTTCGGAGCCCTAAAAAGTCCATCTTCAAAAGCCCGATCTCCTCGATCCCCTTCATATCGTATTGGGTGGTGATCTCTCCCTTGCTCCCTTTATAAAGAGGAACGTATTCGGTTAAAGCTTTTGGGGCGATGACCACACCAGCGGCATGGGTGGAGGCATGTCGACACAAGCCCTCCAGCGTTTCAGAATAGGACATCAACTTCTCTATTCGGGGATCGCTTTTAACTAAGGTGCGGAGCTCATGCCTTTGCTCCTGCGCTTTTTTCAAAGTCATGTCAGGAACCCAGGGGATCATTTTGGCTATTCGATCCACCTCGGAGTAGGGAATATCCAGAACCCTTCCCACATCCCTTACCACTGCCCGAGCGGCCATGGTGCCGAAGGTGATGATCTGGGCAACGTTTCGTTCCCCATATTTGTTGATCACGTAACGGATGATCTTGTCCCTTTCCCGATCCGAGAAATCTATATCTATATCTGGCAGAGAGATTCTTTCCGGATTGAGAAATCTTTCAAACAAAAGCCCATATCTTATGGGATCCATATTGGTGATCCCCAAACAGTAAGCCACCAGACTTCCCCCCACTGATCCCCTTCCCGGACCTACCCTAATGCCTTTGCTTTTAGCGTAGTCGATGAAATCCTTGACGATAAGAAAATATCCAGCAAATCCCATCTGTTTTATCACCTTAAGCTCGTATTCCAATCTTTCCTCCAGTCCGGGCGTGACCTTGGTATATCTTTGGTCCAAGCCCTTGCGAGCCAAAAACTCCAGATATGAGTCTAAATCGTCAAAACCGGCTGGTGGGGCGAATTCGGGAAGATGAGTCTTGCCAAATTCCAAATCCAGATTACATTGTTCAGCAATACGCAAAGTATTCTCCACCGCAGAAGGGAACTCAGCGAAAAGCTTTTTCATCTCCTCCGGCGATTTGAAATACATCTGGTCATTGGCAAACTTGAGCCTATCTGAGTCGCCTATCTTTTTCCCGGTTTGAATACATAAAAGTGCGTCATGAGCGGGAGCATGTTCCCTTTTCAGATAATGGCAATCGTTAGTGGCTACCAGACCCACTTCAGTCTCCTCGGCCAGCTTTGCCAGAAACGGGATTACCTTTTTCTCCTCTTGGATCTGATGGTTCTGCATTTCCAGAAAGAAGTGACCTTCTCCGAAAATATCCTTGTATTCCTGGGTAACCTCTTTAGCTTTGGTGTAATTACCCTGCAAAAGAAGGTTGGGAATCTCACCGTGGAGGCAACTGGATAGACCAATAAGTCCTTCACCATGTTGCCTCAATACCTCCTTATCGATGCGGGGCTTATGATAAAACCCCTCCAAGTAGCCGATGCTGGATAGCTTCATCAAATTTTTATATCCGGATTGATCTCTGACCAGGAGTATGAGGTGATAGCCTGCGTCCGGCAATCCTCTTATGGGCTCCTTTTTTCTTCTATCCTTAGGGGCCACATACATCTCACAGCCAATTATGGGCTTGATGCCGGAGGCCATACATTTTTTATAAAATTCGATTGCCCCAAACATATTGCCATGATCGGTGATGGCTAAGGCGGGCATCTTAAATTCTTCTGCCTGCGCCATCAGATCATCCAATTTTATGGCTCCATCCAAAAGGCTATATTGAGTGTGAACGTGAAGATGAACGAAATCAGCGTGTTTCATTTTTATCGGGTAGGTCGGGCTGGCAAATGCCTGCCCGACAAAATATATTAATCTTTTCTGTGTCGGGTAGCTCCCCCACCTTTGGCAGGGGGTCGCAATCCGGCCTACTTGTTAATCTTTTTCAAAAATCTTATGAATTTTTCCCGACAGTTTATGCATACAAGCAAGTTGCGCTTCAAGTATACCTCCTCCTGCAATTCCTCTTCCGTCATATCCTCAGTTTGTTTAAGAATCTTCTCTATCTTCTTCTCTAAAAAATCTTCTGGCTTTTTGGAGAAATCTTGGATATATCCATTAAAATCCGAAACGATCTCCAAGTGGATACGATACCTTGTGCCACCCTTCTTGAAACGTCTACCACAGATATCGCAGCGAAGCCTGGTTTTTTGGGATGACATTTTTTCATTCATAATAATATCTTTTTTGCGAGAAGCCAGAGAAAAGTTTAAAAAGCAGGATTCCAGCTAAAAATCCACCTACGTGGGCAAACCAGGCGACCCCCCCGGAGGTCGATCCAATTGAAGGAAGGGCATAAAGTAGCTGAAGTATGAACCAAAATCCTAAAACGAATAAAGCGGGCACGGCCACTATCCGGATGAAGAAACCAAAGAATATCAACGTCAAAATTCTTGCGTGGGGGAATCTTATCATGTAGGCGCCTAAAACTCCAGCTATGGCCCCGGATGCTCCCACCATGGGGACTTTGGAATTGGGGGTAGAAAAGATGTGCAAGATACTTGCTGCCAAACCGCACAGAACATAAAAAACGAAAAACTTAGCATGACCAAGCTGATCCTCCACGTTGTCTCCAAAAATCCAGAGATAAAGCATATTCCCAGCTAAATGAAAAAACCCTCCATGTAAGAACATGGAAGAGAACACGGATAAGGGAATTGAAGAGGAAAGCTCCGGGGTGAGTTCCACTCCATGGGTTACCTCAAAGGGGATGGCTCCCCATTTCACCAGAGCAAGCTGATAGCCTTCTCCCAAGGACAAAAGATACAAGTAGATCAAACAGTTGATCGTGATCAATGACACCGTGATGATCGGCGGTCTGTAGGAGGGAATGTCGTCTTTTAAAGGTATCATATACTCAAGTCCGTAATCGCACGTATTTGGCAATCCCCAGCGCCCGCAACCCTACTTACAAAATATAGGCTTATCTCGTTTTCATTACAATGTGATCATGACCCAGATTAGTCCGATGCCACTCTCTAAAGATTCTAAGGCTTTGCCGATGATGGGGTTGGTTTTAGCCTTCATGGCCCCACCCCCTGTCGTAGAGACGGTCAGGAGGTCGCCGGGTGCAATCGCCCCAGAGGAAGCATCCACTTTGACCTGAGCCATACCCTGGATGACAATGCTCAGATACTCTCCAGGGGCGATGGTTTGTGCTTCCAGATCAAACCTCCCGCTCATCTCCAAACCTTGAGAACCCTTTATCTGCTCGAACATATAGTGGTTTTTAACCACGCCGATAACGCCAGCACCGTTTTCCCCATCAGCCTTTCTAACCTTAATGATGGGCAAACATCCTGTAACAGGTGGAGCCACCCCGCTGACCACCACCACATCGCCAACCTCCAAGGGTTTGCCATCATCGTTGAGGGCGATATACTTGGTCCCACAGCCGGTGCAACCGGTCGTCCAGATGTCGTCCGTAAAGTAACCAGCATAGTGACCGCTGGCAGCATCGGCTTGGATGCCACGGTAATTATGAGAGTAAAACTCGCCACCCAGGCTATTAGTTCCATAGGCTAAACCGGTCACGCCTTTGCCAGCGGTGGCCACGACGTGGCCAACCACCCCATATCCATTGGAGCCTGTGGCATACCCATACACACCCGCCTTATAGGCGTTTGAGGCCTCACCCCTCACCCCATCGCTGTTTCCTACAACATGCAATTTGCTCGTCGGGCTAGTGGTCCCGATGCCCACATTGACAGAACTATCCAGATACATGAAAGTAGGATTCGCGAACTGGTCTCTGTTTGTCCCGTAGGTTATCCGAAGTCCTTTACCCCCTCCAGCCGACTCCCGGATGATGGCCCACTTGTCAACCAATGTATCGCCCGTTATTTCTCCAAATGTGATGGCTGATCCTGCACCTCCCCCGGGCCCGCTATATAGACCTATGATCGCATCTGCATCTTCAACTATGAGCTTGTCGGAATGAATCGCTCCAGACTGTAGCGAGAGACTTGACCCCCGGATATGCGTTCTTGCCAAAGGCGCCGTGGTCCCAATGCCTACCTTATCGTTGCTGGTCGTCAACCGGACTACTGTCCCATCATCGGTCCATCCACCCCCGGTGGAGGCGGAGGTTGCCACGACCGCAGTATCTGCAACCTGAGATCGGTAAGCATAACCCACGCTGGTGAATCTTATTCGTGACATGCTCTCAGTTCCTACCTGAACCTCCAGCCAGTATTGTTGATCAAACGGAAGATTCAACGCAGTTTGTTTCCCCAAAATAACATTAAACAATCCATTCTGAACTTGTACCCCATCTTGAGTTTCAGTCCATAAATTTCGTCCTCCTGTGGTATCTGTCCAAA
>JAOZNS010000004.1:0-12942 GCA_029933635.1 Candidatus Zixiibacteriota bacterium
CCGGGTTTGACTAACGGCGGTGGCAAAGGCTGCCCCTTTCGCCCCCAGGAGAGGGACTAAAAGATAGCTGGCTAAAAGGTTGACTAAAGCAGAGAAGATTCCTACTAGCAGGACGATCTTTTGAAGCTCTGCCGCATACAAAAGCGAATAGCTGGAGGTAGCCACCGAGCCCACGGTCCCACCTAAAAGGAGGGTGACAAAAACAAAAGAGGCTGGTTGAAATGAGGGACCATATAATGCCGGGAACAGTTGTCTGGCGATGGCAATTCCCCCCAGGCAAATAGGCAGGGAGAGCATGGCAAGATATCGGGTGGAGCTGACATGTACTTTCTCAAACTCTTCTCTGTCCCCTCTCCCGTATACTTCCGACATGGCAGGAAGCAGAATGCCGGTTAAGGCACCGGGCAGAAGAACCATGGTTCGGCTGGAAAGGATGAACGCCACATTATAAAAAGCAATCTCCGAAGGAATGCTGAAGATGCTTAAGAAAAAAATCCCGAAACGCTCCCAGATTATGTTATCCAAAATTAGGACCACAAATGCGCTGGCAGAAAACTTAAACAGCCTATCCCAGAGGTTCTTATTAGGACCGCCAAAATCACAACCAGCTGCCCCTTTTTGGAGATAGGCAAATTCCCTTCTTTTAAAATAAAGATAGCTTACCACAAGAAGAATATTGGCTATACCACTTACCCCCACCAGCCACTCAATCTTTCCACCATAATGCAAAACCAGAAGGATTGTAATCAAAGTTATGGGGTAGACAAAAAGATTGATTTTGGCTATCAGGTCAAATCGCTGCAGTCCGCAAAACAAGCCATTATAAAACCACATCAGATTCAAAGGCAATATCACAAGTGCCGCCACTTTCAAATAAAGCGAAAGATGGGGATTGTGATACCATTGAGAGATAACCGGAGCCAAAAGGAACAAAAGCAAGCTCACCACCACGCTTGCCAAAACCTCAAGCTTTAAAAGCCGATTCAAAATGTAGCCAATGGTAGGTAAATCGTTTCTGCCCCAATATTCTGAGACATACTTGGTGATGGTGGTGGGTATGCCTAAATGAGCCAAAAGTCCCACCATGGAAAGGAACCAGATTACGAAACTGTAGATGCCGTATTTCTCCGGTCCAAGAAAGCGAGCCACCACCACCGATGCGAGGAAGGCGAAGGCTAAGGATATAGCTTTCACCAAAAAATTATAGACGGTGTTTTTAGCTATCTTCTTCTGGATGGACAATTTCTCAAAGCTCCATGTGGGCAAAAAAATAAGGGGTTTAAGTTTTAGGGTGGTTCGGGAAACAGAATTCCGAAAGTGAGTAGGACGAGCATTAGCACTTCCTAATGCCGACACATAAAGAATGCGCCTTTGTCATAATCCCTTTACCAAAAGAAATATCTAACTCCGATAGCCCCATTAAAATTAAACTCCGTGCTGGGTACTAAATCAAGCAAGGGAACAAGCTCAAAGAAGACATCTAAAGGCACCCTTGACGGGAGGTAATTCAGACCTAAAGGAACACGGACCCCAACTTTGCCTTTGTCCTCAAACTTGATTCTGCAACCAATCCCATAATAAGCTAAAAGCTCGCTCATCTCGACTTTGATTATATTGGAGCTATGGAAGAGCAAATCTGTGTGCAGGTGGACCGCACTTTTCTTCTCAAATGACCAGGCAACTGCTCCCGCAATGGCTTTGTCATCTTCTATCCACTGCTTACCGCTGATTCCTGTAGGCTCGCCCAGTATGATTCCCAATCCAAAACCACTATCCTGCGCTTCAACTGTGCCACCCGCCAGTGTCACTGTCACCAGGACAAACACAAGATATCTTATCATTTCAGCATCTCCTTAGCATGGTGAAATCTGGGTCCATCCTTGTTATTTTTTCTTTTTCGAAAAGAAAAACATTTTTTATTTTATCCCATTTTACCCAAAAAGTCAAGTTTTTTGAGACTACGGGTCTTGATACAGGACCCAGATGAAGGATTTGTTACAGAATTTGAGGAATGTATGCTATGCAGAGTGTAAAAAAAATTGGGTCAGGCTCTTTTTAAAATCAAATGAAGGGGAAACCTGCCATAGCTAAGCTACTCATGCGACCTGCCCCCATCCTTCTCTTTACAGTTGTTGATTTACCCCGAAAAGCGAATAAGATCTTCTTCAGGAACAAAATCGTTAAACGATCTCGACAAGTTCGATATCAAAGGTCAGGTCTTTTCCAGCTAAAGGGTGGTTACCATCTAAGGTTATGCTCGATTCTGAAACATCGGTAACTGTAACCACAGCTGTTCGACCACCTGCTTGGGGAATTCGCAACCTTTGTCCCACCTCTGGATTCAGATGCTTAGGAAATTTTTCCCTATCTATCACCAGAACCATTTCTTCTCGACGCTGTCCATATGCTTTGTCTGCTGAAACCTTAACAGTCTTGGATTCCCCCGGACTCATCCCGATTATGGCTTGTTCAAAGCCCGGGATTATCTGACCCTGGCCAATAGTAAATTCCAGAGGTTCGCTTGCGCTTGAGGTGTCGAATACTGAACCATCATCCAATTTTCCTGTATAGTGAACCTTAACCGTATCACCATTTTTTGCCCGTACCATTTTTTCTCCTTTCATTTTGCAACTTCAGCAATTCAAGAAATATGTCAGCTTACTTTCCGAATATAAAAAGTCCTTGCACCTTGAAGCCGAAGGAAATTGCAGGCCTCCCTTTTATCGCTGTTGCCTGCAACAGTTATTTATATACATGGCGCAGAGCTGACATATTATTATATTTACCGCGAAATTCGGACCGTCTTTTAATTATCTTAATATCTTCGATAATCTTTTCTTTGACCTCTTCTGGGCGGGCGACCTCCTCCTGTTCTCTTTTTGGGTGGACGCGCTTCATCCACTTTCAAGGTAAGTCCTTTGAAATCGGAGGCATCCAGCGCTTCCTTTGCTTTTTTAGCTTCCTCCTGGTTAGACATCTCAACAAACCCAAAGCCCTTCCCTTCAATTATCTTTACCTCCTTAACCTCGCCATATTCGGAAAACAATGCGTGTAGATCTTCATTAGTTACAGAATAACTAAGATTTCCTATATAAAGCTTGCTGCCTTGCATTCCTACCTCCATTTCTTATCTCTCCGGGTCCAATAATGTCTCTTTTGGAGGTAAAAAACAAGACAGCAAATCATCTTTTCTCCAATAGCTACATCATCAAACTCAAGAGAACTCTGATTAAAAACAAGTTTTAAGAAAATTTAATTGACCTTCAATTGAGACAGGCATCAACCTTGAGACCATGCAAAGGATTGAATATTCTTACCACCTCCTTCCATGCTTATCGACCATTTCATATAACTTAGATGGCCATAATACTGGCGGATATTTTCGTCTGATTAACCTTAGCCTGATCTTTGTGTGTTCTGTATCTATCACACAGTAATGTTCACCATTCATTTTATCCTATTCCAGATGAAAAGTCAAGTTTTTTCGCCTATCCTGATGAAACTTTATTGAGTGACCTTTCTTAAGAGTCTTCAACGTGATTAGGTGTGGCATTAAGGTCTGCCACTCTATAATTGCTTTAATAGCTCCAGCACAAAGCTGGCGCTGTTGTCTGCGGCTACTTTAAAGAATTCTCTTATTTCATCCCGGGCGGTTGAGGAACCGGAGCCACCGGCTAGATCGGAACAGGATCTTACCGCCAAAACCGGCACCCCGTTTATCCTGGCCACCTGCACCACTGCGGCTGATTCCATATCTACTATCTGAGCATCCAACCTCTCCTTCAGCCACCTTCTTTTCTCCACCTGATCTACAAAGGAGTTTCCGCTTGCTCCATTTCCACCCACTTTTATCTTGGGGATTCGACCAAGAATTGGCTTAAGCTCTGCCTTGGTATCTTTTGCCCTCTTCAAAAGAGTTTCGTCCACAGCAAAAAACATCAGGGTATCCTTTTCCCTTTTTTCGGGGAGGAAAACATTTATGGGATGAGGGGAAAAGCCCTTTTCATCATAAACGCTGTAATCGTGGGTGACCCAGAATTGTGGAATCACGATATCCCCGATTCTGTTTTCAGGATCTATACCTCCACATATGCCAGTGAAGATTATCCTTTTGGGTTTGAATTTATCGATCAGAAACTGAGCGGTCAAAGCCGCATTGGTCATTCCCACATCCGAGTTGACCACTATGGCTTCTTTGTCCACGATTCTTCCTATCCAGAAAACTCTTCCCCGCCAGACCAAGCTATCCTCCAGAAAGATATGATCTCTCAAAAGTTGTCCTTCCGCATCGAAAGCATACATGATGGCAATTCTTCCTTCATGGTGTGGTTTTTCACTGCAAAACAAAAGCAGGATAAGCATCACCACAGAAAAAAATAAAAGACTTTTTTTCATCTTTTTTCACTCCATATGATTGGTCACCCGAATATCCTGAAGATTCACCCATCCTTAGTTTATCCGATTTAAGCTCGAAAGTCAAGAATTCTTAAAGAAAACCTTGAAAGAGTCCTTTAACCGTGATGAGTCGATCTATCGAACTTGCCATCTGTCCAACTTGAACAACTAATTTGTTTGCTCCCTTAAGAGTGCATTTTTTAGAGTCATCTCAGGAATTGTTCAGTTCAACAAAGGAAGAAAATTTAGTCTGGAACAAGGGGAAAACTCTAAAGGTATAAAAGGGATAACAAAGGATTTTATTCTTTGCCGGAGATCACCTGAGCCAGATTCTTTCTAAGTCTACTCCACAGGCTTTTTCTTTTATCGATTTTCTCTTTTATCTCTTTTATCTTTATTTTGGTGGCTTCATACCCCTTCTGAATGCATTCATCTACTTTTCCGAAATTGGCCCAATGAATCGTTTTTACCTCTGGTGTGATTACCACATCACACTCGTTTAGCATAAGTCTGTTCAGCTTCTCCCGGGTGAGGGCATCCGCTCTTAGGATGACTTCAATTCCGCTGCCCAATTTGGTCTCCCGTTTGATCATCTCCGGGATGCTCACCCCGATCACAAAGTTAGCCCCCAATTTCCTCACCGCACCAACTGGCACCAGAGAGGTAACGCCACCATCCGACAAAAGCTGGTTATCAACTTTAAGAGGAGGAAAAACGCCTTCGATGCTGGAGCTGGCATAGAGCGCCTCAATCATGGAGCCCTCTTTCAGTAACACCTCCTTACCCGAGATCAAATCGATTGCCACTGCAGCAAAGGGGATTTTTGCTTTCTCAATGGGTTGATCTTCAAGCACAACTTTTAGAGGCTTCAAGAGTTTCTCTTTGGGTTCTAAGGAAATTCTGCTCGCCCCCACCACGTAGATCAGCCGTCGGCGAACAAAATAACCCAATTCCTTTAAAAGATTTTCTTTTCTTTTCTCACCTCTCATCCATTCATCGCTTAAAAATTTCATCCAGCCACTTTTAAGATCAAATTTATCTATTAAATCATGAGCCATCGCGATCAACTTGGCACTATCACCTATTTGGGCATAGGTTCCACCTACAATAGCGCCCATGCTGGTTCCAGCGATGGCATCAATTGGAATTTTCTCCTCCTCCAATGCCTTCAATACCCCGATGTGAGCCAGACCCCGCGCTCCTCCACCTCCTAAGGCTAATCCCACTTTGATCTTTTGCTTCATCTTCGGGCTTTTTATACGGGTGAAATGGTGGGTTTAACTTGTTGTTAATCGACTTAAGAGAAACCCAATCTTAATATCGTCATCTCCTGACTAATGTAAACCACCAATGAGACGAAAAGATTCAAGTTCTTTGCTTCCTGTTAGTGTTTCTCACCAACGGGAACCGAATGGATGATAACATCCCTCGTAGAGCAAAAAGATTCCTTGCCCTATTGATTTGGTGGGGCTCAGAGACCCGAGCACCGTCCCCCTGAACGAAGTGAAGAATCTCCCACTCGTTGGTCGAGGGTGCCCCACCCTCGACCAAAAACTATGTGGTCGGGTAAGGGTACCCTTTGGTTGCATCGGGACTTTGTAGTCCCGATGCATTACTTTGGTGGGTTTGGACTTTGCGTCGGGATAACAACATCCCGACGCAACCGGTGACATGTGTATGTGGTAGTTTCATCAGTAAAAAACCATAACTAATCCACTCAGAATTCTAAGAGAAGATTTTTCCGGGATTTATGATATTATCAGGATCGAAGGCGGATTTAATTTTTTTCATCATACCGATGCCTTCCTTCCCCACCTCCCACTCCAGATATTTCGATTTGGTGACTCCGATTCCATGTTCTCCAGAGAGCGTCCCCCCCAACTTTAAGGTATGCTTGAACAGCTCATCCACAGCCTTCTCCACCCTCTCCATCTGTTCTTTGTTGCGAGAATCACACATAAAGGTAACATGCAGATTCCCATCTCCAGCATGTCCAAAGGTGTTGATATTGACTCGGTGCTTTTCAGAAATTTCTTTTATCCTCTTGACCATGGTGGGCAGTTGGCTGGCGGGCACACATATATCCTCATTAACCTTGGTGGGAGCGATCTTTAAAAGGGAAGCGGAAATAGATCTTCGCACCTTCCACAGATTATCCTTGTCCTCCTTGGTCTGGGCGACCTGAAGACCCTTTGACTTTTTCTCCTTGCAGATCTTCAGCACCTCCTCAAACTCCTGATCCACCTCCTCCTTATTTTTTCCATCCACCTCGATCAAAAGCACCGCCTCGGATTTCTCAATATCGTCCAGCCTCACATATTCTAATACACACTCAAGGGTGTCTCCATCGATAAATTCCAGAACCGAAGGGATCACACCGGATGCGGTTGTGGCCGCCACCACCTCTGCGGCATCCTCCATCTGATCGAAGGTAGCTAAAACCGTGTTCTCATATTGGGGTTTATCCACCAGTCGCAAGGCTATCTTGGTGATAAGAGCCAAGGTTCCTTCAGATCCGATGAGAAGCGATTGCAGATCATAAGGACTTTCGTCCTTTTCGTCCAAGATGCCGGTTTGAATGACCTCCCCACTTGAGAGAACCGCCTCCACCCCCAAAACATAGTTTCTGGTTACCCCATATTTTCTACCTTTGAGTCCCCCAGCACATTCGGCAACATTTCCACCCAAGGTTGAGAACTTAACGCTGGAGGGATCCGGAGGATAAAGCAGTCCAAATTGAGCCACGTGGTCGGCAAACTGTTGAGTGATCAGACCGGGCTCAACCAACGCATATTTTTTCTCTTTGTCCAGATGGAGAATTTTGGTCATCTGTTCGAAGCTCACCACGATTCCTCCCTGAATGGGCAAGCTTCCTCCGGTATAGCCTGAACCAGCACCTCGGGGCACCACTGCAATTTTGTGCTGGTGGGCATATCTCATCAATTTGACCACATCCTCCGTGCTGTGAGGAAGCATCACCGCATCGGGCAAGAAGTTTTTGTTGGTGGCATCATAGGAATAACAGATTCGCTCCTCCTTGGAGGTCAAAACCTGCTCTTTTTTAAAAAGCCTGGTTAGATCATTTTCCAGCTCTGTTTTCATTTCTTATCTTTCTTCAGAAATTGGCTAAACCTGAAACATCGTCAACGGGATCAAATCTACAATTATACGTAACAAATTTAGTCCTGATTAGAATTTCAATGGTGGGCTTGAGAGGTCAAAAGGCTACTCTTTTACCAAACATTAAGGTGGTCAACTTATAAGGGTAAGATTCAATAGTACGAAACTTAACTCAAGTTAGTGAAATTGATCCTTTAGAGACCTGTCCCCCTCTTTATTTTTACAGGATCCATAGGGGATGAAGAGGGGGACAAAAAAGCAAAGGTAAAAATCACTGATTTTGTAAGAAAAATTACGAAAAAGGACTCCTTTCTTCTTGCTTAAAGCTTACCAGAATCATTTTTCTATGTTATAGGGGACGCTTAGCTCGTGTGAAAGATTTTTCAAATCCGCCACCACCTTCTCCTGAAGGGGCACTCCCTTCCTCTTGTATTCATCATATTTCTCGAATTCCTTTTCTCCATGGATAAAGATTCTGGTTGCTCCTTTAGCCTTTTTGGAATTTTTTAAACCCTGCATCATTTCATCCATGGTGGCTTTGAACCTTCTCAAAGGAATGAAGTTTTCAATCCTGATGGCACCGAAGAAATGTCCCACGTTGATAAATCCTTTGGTTCCATCCTTTTTGGTGGTCTTAACCCATGGTCCGTAATCTGCTCCAGAAAGCACGCCAGAGAGTATGTCCACCAGAAGGGAGAGCCCATAGCCTTTGTATCCTCTCAGCTCCTCCCCAGTCCCACCCAGGGGAAGAACTCCACCCCCCGAGGCTTTTGCCATATTATCCAGCACCCTGGCGGCATCGGTGGTGGGCACCCCCTGCTCGTCCACAGCCCAACCCAGAGGCAGGGGTTTGCCCAAACGATTAAGCACCTCCAGCTTTCCTCTGGGGACCACCGTGGTTGCCATATCCAAAACATACGGTCTTTCTTTGCCAGCCGGAGCAACCAAGCTTAAAGGATTTGTTCCTATCATCATATCCCGGCCGAAGGTGGGCACGGCTAAAGGAGCGGAATTGGTCATCGAGATGCCTATGAGGTTGCTTTTCAGGGCCATCATGGAATAATATCCGGCAATGCCATAGTGATTGCTATTTCTTACCGCCACAAATCCAACTCCACTTCTCTTCGCCTTCTTTATGGCCAGATTCATTCCAAAATAGCCCGCGGGCTGGCCCAAACCATGCCGGGCATCCACGGTGGCGGTGGTGGAGGTTTCTTTTACAATCTTGGGCTTGACCTTGGGAAGAATAATTCCATCTCTGATGCCTTTGACATATCTCATCAGGCGGGCCACCCCATGAGATGGGATTCCCCTTAGATCCGAAGCGACAAGGACATCCGAAGTGATCTGGGCATCCTTGCGGGATACCCCCAACTTCACGAAGACTTCGGTGCAGAATTTTGCCAGCCTTTCATCATCCACAAAAACGTCAGCCATCTTGTTACTCCTTCCTAAAGAAGCAGGTTAAAGGTTTATTTAATCTTTTTAAGAGAGATCGTCTAAACAAGGATAGATCAATCCACCCTGGGGCATCACGTATGCTCTGAAGTTTTCTCCGTGTTTTTCCTTGACCCACTTTATAGCCTGATCTATCCCCTCTGCATGTTGGTAGAATCTTTTTTCCAGCTCCTCCTTCGGGATTTCGGAGACCACCAGGATGTCAAATCTTTTGAGCACCTTGGCATTTCCCACCGCGGTGTGTCCCCCCACCACAATCTTAGCCGGATCGGTATTTAAAAGTTCATCTAAGGAGGAGGCTTCCAGAAGCCATTGGGCAAAGGTCTCCGATCCGATTCCTTCCCTGCATTCGGAGATCAAAACGATTGTACCTCCCTCCTTCAGCACCAGCTTGGCGTTATTTATGGTCTTCTGCGACTGATACAGGCTCACATCCTTGGGATAACCTCCGGCGCAGGCAAAAACCACATCAGCTTTCTCCTTAAAAGGAACCAGATACAGGTCTCGGCATGCTCTCCAGCCCTGCTCAAATGCTGCTTTTAAATCCCCGGCAACGATCTTTGTAATCTGTTTTTTGTCGTTAATCACTACGTTCAACAGGAAATCCACACCCGCCATATCTGCCGCTTCGTCCATCTCATCTGAGATTGGATTTCCTTTGGTTTTGGCTATATCAACCTCTGGATGGACTATCATGGCATGATTTTTTCGAATGGTCTCCCTTCCCGTGATTCCAGGAAGTATTCCCTTTCTTCCACCGGAAAAGCCACCGAAATAATGGGTGGTGATCAGACCGGTCATCACCTTCACGTCTGCATCCACCCACACCTTATCGATCAGAAGCTCATTTCCGGTGGAAAGCCTTCCCAAGGAGAAGTTATTTTTCTCACAGTCGTGGCTGATAACTTCATATCTTTTTACTATCACCTCTCCGAAGTTATCCAAATTCTCCTTTTCGGTATGAGCTCTATGAGCACCGGTCGCCACTAAAAATTTGATCTCCTCATCCTTAATTCCTCCGGCATGAAGTTCATCGGTTATGGGCAAAAGCAGATTGAAGTTTGATCCCTGATAAGGACAACCCCGGGTGAAGTCTGAAACCACCACACAGGCGGTCTTTTTGCCCTTGGCAATCTCCGAAAGCCTTCTGGACTTTATAGGAGAGGCTAAGGCTTCCATCTCAGCCTTGGCAACGTCAGGAATGCCGGAAGATTTTTTTAACTGCAAAATGTCGATAAGATTTTTATCCTCCAGTTTAAGCCGCCTGTACGAATGACCATATTTCAGATCGATTTTCATGATCACATTTCATCCTCAAAAAAGTTTTTCCATACTTCAGAATATAGCAAGACTTAACAACTTTGGCAAGAGATTTTGTGAAATTTTTCACCTATTAGGGGCATGCCGATCCTATGATGAACCCAAGAAGATGTGGGCAGATACACACGTTTGCCCTGTGCTTTTTGTCTTTTCGTAACAGATCATGAAAGCACAAAGACGAATCAGATTTGTGTTGCATTTTGTGAACGAGGGTATTAATTTAAAAATGGGGAGTCAGCTTTTACTTCATCGCAGATGGCGTTGCCATAAGCTGATTTTTCCTGAGGTTAAGGGGGCAGATAAGTTTCTATGAGAGGGAAAAGGATTAAATAAGGAGGTGGATATGTCGGGACACTCCAAATGGAGCACCATAAAACGTAAAAAAGGCAAAGCAGATGCGGCCCGGGGAAAGATGTTCACCAAACTGATCAAGGAGATAACCGTTGCCGCAAGAGAGGGGGGTGGGGAGCCCGATGCCAACCCCCGACTCAGAACCGCCATCCAAGCGGCCAAAGCGGCCAACATGCCAGCCGCAAATATCGAAAGGGCTATAAAAAGAGGAACCGGAGAGCTTCCTGGAGTCTCCTATGAGGAGATCAAATATGAAGGTTATGGTCCCGGAGGAGTAGCGGTGCTGGTGGAGGCGATGACCGACAACAAAAATCGAGCCGTCTCTGACATCAGACACATCTTCTCCATCCACGGAGGAAGCTTGGGCGAGGTGGGCTGCGTGGGGTGGATGTTCGAAAGAAAGGGCATAATTCAGGTGGACAAGGGGAAGGTGGATGAGGAGGAGCTGATGATGACCGTTTTGGATGCGGGCGCTTTGGACATGAAGTCGGAGGAGGATTATTTCGAGATCATCACCCCTTTCGAGAAATTCGAAGCGATTAAACAGGCTCTGGATGAGAAGAAAATCCCATACACTCAAGCAGAGCTCACCATGATCCCTCAAACCACCATAAAGCTGGAAGGAAAAGAGGCGGAGCAGATGCTCAAGCTCATGGAAGAATTAGAGGATCACGAGGACGTGCAAAAGGTGTATGCCAACTTCGACATCGCCACCGAGATAATGGAGAAGATGAGCGCTTAAACGATAGAGGGTATGTACAAAAGATGCCAAAGGAAGGTGGAGTGATAATCTTGGGGGTCGATCCGGGCAGTAATATAACTGGATATGGCTTGATAAATTCTTCCGACGAAAAAAATATTCTAATAGAAAGTGGAATCATCCAGCTTAACTCTGGTGACCTTCTTTCCAAAAGGTTAGAAGAGATTTTTGAAGGCTTGCAGAAGATAATAAAAAAGAGCCATCCTCATCAGTTTGCCATTGAACAAGCCTTTTACAGCAAGAACGCTAAGTCGGCATTGATAATGGGTGAGGCTCGAGGGGTGGCGATTCTGGCAGCAGCCAAAGCTAACCTTCCCATAGGAGAATATTCCCCCAAGGAGGTCAAATGTGCCATCGTGGGAACCGGGAGCGCATCCAAAGCTCAGGTACAATTCATGGTAAAGAAACTTTTAAGACTCAAAGAACTGCCCTATCCCACCGATGCGGCTGATGCTTTGGCGGTTGCTTTGTGCCATGCTCAAAAGATCAGATCAAAACAGATCATGTCTACCACTCCAGCCTTTTCGGATTGACGTATGCTGGGCTTGATTAGAATTGTTTAAGATTTTGGATCGATTGATATCTGAGTTTTGAGGCTGATGAAAAACATTATGAGGAGGAAAAATTGATCGCCTACCTGGAAGGGAAGTTGGTCGAAAAAAACCCTACCCATCTTATTCTGGAGGTAAATGGGGTGGGATATTCCATAGATATTCCGGTTTCCACCTATACCAATTTAGGAGAAACCGGCCAGATGGCTAAGATATTGACCTGCCAACAGGTAAAAGATGACGAACTTAAGCTTTATGGATTTGCCACCAAGCCAGAAAAGGAGCTCTTTGAGCTGGTGATCTCGGTAAACGGAGTGGGACCAAGGGTGGCTTTAAGCATACTTTCCTGCATTCCGGTGGAGGAGTTTCAGAGATCGGTCCTTCAGGAGGATCTGGACGTTTTGACCACCATCTCCGGCGTGGGCAAAAAAACTGCCCAGCGACTGATCGTGGAGCTGAAGGAAAAACTGGGCAAGGTGGATCTGGCTGAAAGGGAGGATTTAAAGAAAAAAGAAATAACCTGGGGTGAGGCACTGAATGAGGCGGTGTTGGCTTTGATCTCCTTGGGATACACCAGAGCCGATGCTCAAAGGGCTTTGGATAAGGTATCCCAAGAGGTTCAGGAAGCCCTTCCGGTGGAGGAGTTGATAAAGAGGGCTTTGAAATATGCCAAATGAGAAAATAGGGATATTCTCTTGTTCTGATTCCCTTCCTTAACTACCTGAAAAGGATGAAGAGCTGACAGAAAACATATAAAAAGAGAGGTTGAGTTTGCCTCAGAGAATTACCGTTCCCGACAGATTAGAAGACGAACTGGAATATGATCTCACCTTAAGACCCACGAAGTTTGATGAGTTTGTGGGTCAGGAGAAGATCAAGGAAAACTTAAAGATCTTCATCCAGGCGGCAAAAGCAAGGACAGAGCCTCTGGATCATGTTCTGTTTTACGGACCTCCGGGCTTGGGCAAAACCACCCTGGCACATATA
>JAOZNS010000004.1:12952-33030 GCA_029933635.1 Candidatus Zixiibacteriota bacterium
AGACTCGCCAAAGAGATGGAAACCAACATCAGATCCACCTCGGGACCGGTGCTGGAACGACCGGCAGACTTAGCAGGTCTTCTGACCAACTTAGGGGAAAGGGAGGTTCTGTTCATCGATGAGATTCACCGGCTTAACCATGTGGTGGAGGAATATCTGTATCCAGCCATGGAGGATTTCAAGATAGATATCATGATCGAAAAGGGTCCCTCTGCCCGCTCGGTCAAGATCGATCTACAACCCTTCACCTTGGTTGGAGCCACCACCAGAGCAGGGCTTTTAACCTCACCTTTGCGGGCCAGATTCGGGGTGGTGGGAAGGCTGGATTTCTATCAGCCAGAGGAACTGTATAAAATCGTCTTGAGGTCCGCTAAGATATTAAATGTTAGCATAGATAAGGGAGGAGCATTTGAGATCGCCAAAAGATCCAGAGGCACTCCTCGTGTGGCCAATCGGCTTCTGCGTAGGGTGAGAGATTATGCCGAGGTGAAGGCAAAGGGCAAGATCGATCAAAAGGTGGCCTGTGATGCCCTGCTGATGTTGGACGTGGATGAGTTGGGATTAGATGAGATGGACAAAAAGATCATGGAGGTGATAATTCGTAAATTCAAAGGGGGACCGGTGGGAATCAACACCTTGGCGGTGGCGGTGGGAGAGGAAGGGGAGACCATCGAGGAGATATATGAGCCATTTTTGATTCAAGAGGGGCTTTTAAATCGCACGCCGCGAGGTAGAACCGCCACCGAGCTGGCGTATAAACATCTGGGAATAAAATTTGATAAGGGAAACCAAGCAAGATTATTGTAGAATGCAAAGCAAACTTTGCCATTACCTGTGGACTTATTTTCAAACCATAAATGTAGTGGTCGAGCTTGCTCGACCTAATACTTAACAAAGCAAGCTTTGTCACTACCTATTCTCTGACAATATGAGAGTCCTTTTACATATCTGTTGTGCCTGTTGCGCACCTTATCCTTTAAAGGTTCTATCCCAGGATGGACATCAGGTGATGGGATACTGGTATAACCCTAACATTCATCCTTTCACCGAATATCAGAGAAGATTGGAGGCGCTAAAAACCTTGGAACAGAAAAAATCCTTTCCCGTATTTTGGAATGATTCTTATGATCTGGAGAAATTTTTGAAGGCGGCAATCCAAGATGTGGAAAACCGATGTGTTTCCTGTTATAAGATCAGGCTAAGGGAGGTGGCAAATTTTGCAAAGGAACAGAACTTTGATGGATTCACCACCACGCTTCTGGTCAGTCCTTATCAAAAACACGAGCTGATCAAACAGATAGGAGAAAAGATCGGCAAGGATTTAGGAATAAGATTTTTTTACAAGGATTTCCGTCCCGGCTTCTACCAAGGAAAAAACGAAGTAAAAAGTTTAGGGCTTTACAGCCAAAAATACTGCGGGTGTATATTCAGCGAAAAGGAACGCTATCTGAATAAGAGGAAGGTGGAAAAACTAAGAAAAACTTAAAGCTTATTTGGGAATTCAAACAAATCATGGATGGGGGAGATTAGTGGATAAAATTTGGAGAACGGTCTGGGATATTTTAGAAAAATTTCGGACGAAAGTGGAGAGGATGAATTAGGTCAAGGCTATTTGCTCAAATATGAAGGCTGGAGCGGAATCTGTGTGGGGAAAGCATGGGCCAAGGTTAAAGCAGAACAGAGGAGAAAGGGAATAGCTACCGACAGAAAAGAGGCTGAAGAGGAAAGAAAAGATGCTTGCTACCAATACTCACGAGAACAAAGCTTCAAGATAATTGAGAGTGAATGGATGCCCAGATTAAATAAGCGCAAACTTAGCTTTTTGGCCGGCGGATATGATGATGGTGGTGGGCTTTATGGAAAAACCTGGGCGCCATTCAAGAGAGATGGTTAAAGATAAGTTTTTAACCAGATGTCGAAGTATTAAAGGTTCTTAGCATGTATTATAGCTTTGCCAAAATATTTATCGTCTTTGGGGTTCTTTTGATCTTGATTGGCCTGATCTTTCTTCTTTTCGGCAAGATCGGCTTCTTTGGAAAGCTCCCTGGAGACATTCATGTCCAAAAGAAAAATTTTGAATTCCATTTTCCCATAGTCACCTGTATCGCCATAAGCATCGTCCTCTCGATTTTGTTGTCAGCCTTTTTCTTCTGGTTTAAAAAATGACCATTTTCTCAAGAAATCTTTGAACTTCTCCCTTTTGTTCCCCTCTCCATTTTATGGAGAGGAGGATAGGAGGTGAGGTCTTTAAAACAATGAAAATTTCCTTAAAAGATTTCGATTATCTTCTCCCGAAGGAGCTGATCGCCCAGTATCCATCTGAGAGAAGGGATCGGTCCCGACTTTTAGTTCTGGATAGAAAAAGCGGGAGGATGGAACATAAACTTTTTTATCAGGTGGTGGATCATCTGGAGGAGGGCGATGGTCTTGTCATCAACCAGACCAAAGTTTTCCCCGCACGGGTCTTCGGAATAAATCAAAAAAACAACCGAAAAGTTGAGGTCTTCTTCCTGAAAAGGTTGGAGGATAGGCTTTGGGAGGTTTTAGTCAAGCCTGCAAAAAAAGTGCCTGAAGGGTCTTTTATCTCCTTTGAACAGGATGGTTTTACCTGTAAGATTTTAAAACGCACCCGATCGGGAAGTCGATTGGCTGAAGTCAACTCAGACGGTGATTTTTTTGAGGTTCTGGAAAGAATTGGAAAGGTGCCCCTTCCTCCCTATATAAGGAGAGAGCCGGAGGCAAGCGATAAAGATACCTATCAAACGATCTATGCCAAAGAGATCGGAGCGGTGGCAGCTCCCACCGCCGGGCTTCATTTTACCGAGGAGCTTTTGAGAAAAATTGAGGATAAGGGGGTGCACAAGATTGCCGTAACTTTGCATGTGGGATGGGATAGCTTCAGACCGGTTCGGGTGGATGATCCTAAAGATCATAGTTTAGAATCTGAATATTTCAAAATTGCACCCCGTGAGGCAGAAAGAATAAACCAGATCAAAAAAGGGGGAAAAAGGATTGTGGCCGTGGGAACCACGACGGTGAGAGCCCTGGAGACGGCGGCAGATGAGGAAACGAAAGGGATGGTAAAACCCCGGTCAGGCTGGACAAAAAAGTTTATCTATCCTCCTTATGAATTCAAGATAGTTGATGGTTTGATCACCAATTTTCATCTTCCCCGCTCTACCCTTTTACTTTTGGTCTCCGCGTTTGCCTCAAAGGAGCTGATCCTTGATGCCTACCGGGAAGCTATCCAGCAAAAATATAGGTTTTATAGCTATGGAGATGCCATGTTGATAGTTTAATCGATGAATAAAACGAGTGTAGGGGTTGGATTCAACCGACCCGGAAAAAGGAAAAGAGAGTGAAAACGGTTGCCATCATAGTAGCAGGTGGAAGGGGGAAAAGAATTGTCGTAGATTCTGCCACTTGTGGGGAAGGGAATCGGCCCAAGCAGTTTTTGACCCTGGGAGATAAGCCCATCTTAGCGCATACCATCCAGAAATTTGAAATAAGTGAACGAATCGAAGAAATTATTTTGGTCGTGCCCGAAGATTATATGGGCTATTGCTCGCAGGCGATAGTGGATAAGTATGGCTTCAAAAAGATCAAAAAGAGCGTCGGGGGGGGGAAGGAAAGGCAAGACTCAGTTTATCTGGGACTTAAGTCCTGTCCTAACAGTACCTCCATTGTCGTCATCCACGATGGAGTTAGACCCTTCATCTCCCCACAGAAGATTTCAGAGTCGGTTAAATTGTGTGAGGAGAGGAAGGCGGTGATTTTGGCGGTTCCAGCAAAAGAGACCATAAAAAGGGTAGAAGCTGGTTCGGTGATAACCACGCTGGATCGAGAAAAGCTCTGGCTGGTGCAAACGCCACAGGTGTTTGAATACGAACTAATCTTGGAAGCACACGAAAAAGCTAAAGAGGATCACTTTATTGGAATGGATGATTCCATCCTTGTGGAGAGATTGGGATATGAAGTGGGGGTTCTTGAAGGAGATTATCAAAACATCAAGATAACCACATCTGAGGATCTGGCGATGGCTGAAAGGATTCTCCAGTCAGAGAAGAAAAGATGCTTAGAGTAGGTTTTGGTTACGATGTGCATAGATTGATCGAGGGAAGGGACCTGATCCTGGGCGGTGTAAAAATCCCGTATGATAGGGGACTTTCGGGGCACTCAGATGCAGACGTTCTCTCCCATGCCATTGGTGAAGCCATCTTGGGCGCATTATCCTTAGGCGATTTAGGAAAGCATTTTCCGGATACAGACGAAAGATACAAAAACATCTCCAGCTTGAAGATTTTGTCCTTGATCTGTGATTTAGCAAAGAACGAAAATGCCATGATCCTAAGTGTCGATTCAACCGTGGTAGCAGAAGAACCAAAATTGTCAGGCTACATCTTAAAGATGAGAGAAAACATCTCCAATGCTTTGGACCTTGAGATGAATCAGATCTCTGTGAAGGCGACCACCTCAGAGGGGATGGGATTTGTAGGGGAAAAGGAAGGGATGGCTGGTTATGCGGTGGTTCTGGTGGAGAAAAAATAATAAAAGACCTCACCCCTATTCCACCCTCTCCACACCTGAGGCTGTTTCATAATCTTTTGGGATGAGCAAAAATAGGATATATTGTAGTTGCCCAATTCATTGGGCGCTTTATCTCGTGCCTGATGAATCAGGCAACTACATTGCGACACAACCTCAAATATGGAGACGGGACAAAAGGGGGAGTTTTTAGAAGATGAGCGAGCTTTTCTTAATCAAGGTTGAAAATATCATCAATTTAGCCCTGACCTATGGGGCTTTCTGGTTTTATGTTTTCATATTTTTGAGTAGCTTTTTTGAAAATTTCTTTCCCCCCTACCCTGGGGATACGGTTACCTTCGTGGGAGGATATTTAGCCGGCACCAACCTTCTGACCTTTCCTTTGGTTTTTCTCTCTGCTGGTGGAGGATGTTTGGCTGGTGCGATGATCCTTTACTTCTTAGGAAAGGGCAAAGGAAGGAGGTTCTTTTTGAAAAAGGGGAAGGGTATTTTTGACAAAGCTCATCTGGAGAAGGTAGAAAGCTGGTTCAGAAGATACGGGGAGAAGGTTCTGATCCTAAGCCGGTTCCTGACCGGAGTTCGGTCGGTGATTGCCCTCACCGCCGGTGTGGGAAACGTAAGTTTGAAGAAGATGACCATCTATACCTCCATCAGCATCGTCCTATGGAACAGCATTATACTTTTTTCTGCCTTTAAGGTGCAACAGAACTGGCAAGAACTTCTTAAGATGGTGCAGATTTATAATAAGGTGGTATTGACCATCGTGATCCTGTTCGTTTTAGCTTGGCTGGTGAAAATCTTTAGAAGAAAACTGTTTTGGAAAAATTAGATTGATAAGATAAAAAACTGGATGGGATGAACCCAGCCCCTGTAGTGGAAGATCAAAAATTATCTGAACTGAGGCGTATAGACCTAACAGATGATGGGCAAAAAATGAGGGTCTTCTGCATTTTAGCGTTGGCACAGTGATACCCCCCTGTTTCCCCTCCTCCTCACCTGTGGAGAGGGAGAGGTGAAAAAAGAGCAACAACAGGTCTTTGAGCCAAACTATGGCATTCATCGGGACTCACCGAAGAAAAGACACATAAATTAGCAGCTTTTTTGGATAAAAACCAAATATCTTTTCAAGGAGACAGCAGTTACCTGACTAATCAGGCGTATAGACCACCTTCAGTGAATCGACAGTATCCTGGGAAGGAGAGCTATATTGAAAATATTGGTTTTAATGGGAGGAACCTCAGCCGAGCGGGATGTTTCCCTGGCTTCGGGCGAGGCAATCGTTAGGGGACTGAAAGCCGCAGGACATCAGGTTGTGGCATTGGATACAACCCAAGGATATAAACTCCTGCAGGATGACGGAAATTATCTGCCAGGAGGAGTGAAAAAGAAACCTCCGGAGGTGACCGAGCTGAAAATCAAAGGGGAAAAGTTAGCTTTGGAAGTTATCCATTCCTTTGATTTCTCAGAGGTGGATGTGGTGTTTTTAGCTCTTCATGGGGGACAGGGTGAGGATGGAACCATTCAAGCCCTGCTGGAGCTGACCGGGAAACCTTACACCGGATCAGGAGTATTAGCCAGCGCCCTGGCCATGAACAAAGCCATGTCCAAAAAAATATTCGAACGGGAAGGCATATTAACCCCCCAGTGGTTTTTGATAGAAGATTTCGAACTTTCGGATCTCCTCTCTGTTGCAGAAAGGATCAAAAAAAGCTTGGGCTTTCCCTGTGTGGTCAAGCCAAACGATCAAGGCTCCACCGTGGGCTTCACTCTGGTGCAAGAAGAAAAGGAACTAAAGAAAGCATTCCAGTGTGCACAGAAATTCTCCAATCAATTTTTGGTGGAAAAATTTATTCTGGGAAGGGAACTTACAGTGGGCATCTTAGGAGAGGCACCCTTGCCTGTGGTTGAGATCATTCCGGAACACGGGATCTACGATTATGAGTGCAAATACACCCATGGGAAAAGCAATTACATATGTCCGGCTGAAATTCCTGAAGATAAGACCGAAGAGATTCAAAAGATAGGCTTGAAAGCTTTCAAGGCTTTGGGATGTCAAGGATACGCCCGGGTGGATTTCAGATATGGGGAGGATGGACGATTCTACTGTTTGGAGGTGAACACACTCCCGGGCATGACTTCAATGAGCCTGGTTCCCAAAGCGGCTAAAGCCATGGGGATCGAGTTCCCCGAGCTGGTGGACCAAATTGCCAAATTGGCTTTGAAGGAGAGAAGACCAAAGTAGGGACAATTCATGAATTCTCCCTACAGGATGAGCCTAAATTCAGAATTTGTAAAGCGGGCATCTTTGTCCGCTGAATTTTTGCTGATCAACCTCGAGGAGATTCCGGCCTCCAAATTTGATATAAAAACGATGGGCCCCATAAATGGCACCTTTGCAATGGCAACTGCGAAGCCTGAAAAACATAAACAAATCCTACCTGAAAGCGTATCTAAAATAATTGTTGATCCAAAGCATTTGAACTCAACTTAATCATATGGATAGAAAAGATATTAAGGAATCAAAATGAAAACAAAACTAAAGGCTGTTTTATTTGACATGGGAAGCACTCTTCTGGAGTTTGAAAACTCCACCTGGGATGTTTTGGGGAGGATCTGTGCTGAAAAAGGATATGAGTTTTTGAAACAGAAAAAGGTGAACTTGCCAGATTTTGAAAATTTTTATAAAATGCTTTCGGATGAATTTCTGAAGGCTCAAGCCCTGGTGGAAGAGGATCTAAAAGAATTCAAATTTGAAAATGTAGTTTGGAATTTCTTTAAACTTTTAAATCTGCCAACCTCGGATGGACTTTATGACAGCTTTTTGAAAGTCTACTATGAACCGATAACCGATCAGTTAACCTTAATAGACGGTGCAGAAAAGGTTTTAAGATATTTCAAAGATAAGAATCTGAAAATCGGACTTGTCTCCAACACTATTTTTCCAGAGAGATTTCATCTGATGGAGTTAAAAAGATTCGGGCTTTATCCTTATCTTGACAACCATCTTTTCTCCAGCGCGGTGGGAGTAAGAAAACCTCATTCTAAAATTTTCCTGAAGGCTTTGAATGAGCTGGGGGTAAATTCTGAAGAAGCGGTCTTTGTGGGAGATAGGTTAATCGAGGATGTGGGTGGTGCCCAGAAGGTGGGAATGAAAGGAATTCTAAGATATCATGAAGGAAGGGACTACTCAGCTCCCATATCCCCTGACGCACAGATAGATCACCTAAAAGAACTACCAGAAGTGGTGTTAAGACTTTTCACAAACTAAACGATAAAGAACCCAGATGCAAGTTGAAGGACAAAATTCTGTAGCTGTCCAATTTATTGGACAATTTAAGCTCGATGAATCGGGCAAATCCCTTTTTGGTAAAAGAATAGTAATCTTGAAGGAGGGGGGAGTAACATGACACTCAGATTTTTCAATACCTTAACTCGAAGAAAAGAGGAATTTCATACCATTCATCCAGGTGAGGTCAGAATGTATACCTGTGGACCCACGGTGTATGATTTTGCCCACATCGGAAATTTCAGAGCTTACATCTTCGGGGACGTGCTACACCGCTATCTTGAATACAAAGGCTATAAGGTCACCTATGTGATGAACATAACTGACGTGGATGATAAAACCATTGCTGGCTCACAGAAGGAGGGGATCTCCTTAGCTGATTATACCAGACGGTATAAGGAAGCATTTTTTGCGGACATCAAAAGTTTGAACATAAAACCTGCTGACATCTATCCCGAGGCAACGGCTCACATAAAGGATATGGTGGCTTTGGTAAGGACCCTTCTGGCCAAGGGTTGTGCATATAAGAATGAAGGCTCCACCTACTTCAGAATATCCAGTTTTTCTTCTTACGGAAAGCTATCTCACATGGATATATCCGGCTTGAAGGCTGGCGCCAGGGTATCAGCCGATGAATATGAAAAAGAACAGGTAGCAGATTTTGCCTTGTGGAAAGGATGGGATAAAAAGGACGGAGAGATCTTCTGGGAAACTGAAGTGGGAAAGGGTCGTCCCGGATGGCATATCGAATGCTCCACCATGAGCATGAAATATCTGGGAAAGCATTTTGACATCCACACCGGCGGAGTAGATTTGATCTTCCCCCATCACGAAAACGAGATCGCTCAATCCGAGTCTGCTACTGGTGAGAAATTCGTCAACTTCTGGCTACACAATGAGCATCTAATGGTGGAAGGGAGAAAGATGGCGAAATCTTTTGGGAATTATTACACTCTGCGGGACCTTTTGAACAAAGGATATAATCCCATCGCCATCCGGTATCTGCTTATGGCTACCCACTATCGACAGCAGTTGAATTTCACCTTCGATGGACTTAAGGCAGCAAAAAATGCTTTGCAGAGGCTTTACGATTTTGTGGATAATCTGAATTTGGTCAAAGGTGAAGAAGACAATCCTCAGGTGCAAGAGATCATCCGAAAAGCAAAAAAGGATTTTGAAGAGGCGTTAGACGACGATTTGAATACCCCTGAAGCCCTGGGGATAGTTTTTACTCTGATCAAAGATGTCAATCGTCTGATGGACCAGAAAAAAATCTCTAAGTCGAATGCTGGTGATGTTCTCAAGGCGATGAATGGGTTTGACTCCGTGTTGGGACTTTTCAAAAGAGAGGAGTTAGCTCTCGATGAGAAAGTGAAAATGATGATTGAAAAAAGAGCAAAAGCTCGAAAAGAAAAGGATTTCAAACTGGCAGACCAGATAAGAAAAGAGTTGGAAGAAAAAGGAATCATCCTGGAGGATACCCCTGAAGGAACTAAATGGAAAAGAAAAATGTAAGATTTCTACCCACTTTTTAAACTAAACTGTGATAACCGGCTACATCTCGGAGACCAAAAGGAAGTTTTTTTGAAATTCAGTTTTAAGGCGAAGCAAGTTTCAACTTTTCCTATAGACCCTGTGCAAATTTTTGCCTAGGCAGCATTTTTGTGGATATCTCCCTTAGCTCCTTTGTGGTTATAACCAAAGATCCATTTCTGAAAGGCACCCTACATCTCTTTCAAGAAGCTAGAAGAGATTAGCCGGTGGAATTTTTCTTCCTCATTTTTTTCTCACAAAAAGTGCATGATTTGTATTTGGTCTTTACAAAATTTTTTGTTTTAGCTGTTGCTTTTTAATTTTGAATTATTTATTTTTTCCAAGTTCGAAATCAAGTTAACCATCTTCTTTGGTAAAGGAGGAGAGAGATGGTTATAATTCCCCAAATGGTCTTTTTAACGAAAGGGGTGGGCAAGCATAAGGAACAGCTTTCCAGCTTAGAGCTGGCTTTGAGAAACGCAAAGATAGCCAATTTCAATTTGGTCCGAGTCTCCAGCATTTTCCCTCCGGGATGCAAGTTGATCCCCAGGAATAAAGGGCTTAAATATCTGCAGGATGGGGAGGTGGTGTTTACAGTGATGAGCTCCAACTCGACCAATGAGCCTAATCGCTTAGTCTCTGCCTCAGTGGGGATAGCGATCCCCAATGACAGGACCAAGTATGGCTACTTGGCTGAACATAAAGCCTTTGGCCAGACCTTCAAGAAGGCGGGAGATTACGCTGAGGATTTAGCCGCCACCATGCTTGCCACCACCTTGGGGATAGATTTCGATATCGAAAAAGGATGGGATGAAAGAAAGGAAATATGGAAGATTTCCGGCGAGATAGTGCGAACCACCAGCGTCACCCAATCGGCTGAAGGTGATAAGAACGGACTCTGGACCACCGTGGTTGCTGCTGCAATTTTTGTTCCGCAATAAGGAGTCTACAAAGAGGCTTTGGGCAAAGATTTGAATAAGACCACCTCTCACCCCCACAACTTCCTTGGACTTCCTCCTCAGTTTACCCAATTTGAAAGATCGGAATTTGTGATCCTTCCGGTTCCTTACGAGCAGACCACCACCTATCGGGTGGGGACCAAAGACGGTCCTCAAGCCATCATCTCCGCCTCCCAGGAGGTGGAAACCTTCGATGAGGAGCTTAAATTCGAAGCTTATCATGCTGGCATCTGCACCTTGGATCCTCTGGAGATAACCGCCGCAGGACCAGAAAGGATGATTGAAAAGGTTTATCAGGCTACAAGAAAGCTTCTTAGCAAGGGGAAAATTTTGGTGATGTTGGGAGGAGAACATACCATCAGCATAGGTGCAGTTAAGGCTTTCAAAGAAAGCTACCCCTATCTTTCAGTTTTGCAGATGGATGCTCATGCTGATCTAAGAGATAGCTATCAGGAGAACAGATTCAGTCACGCCTGTGTGATGCGCCGACTCGGTGAGCTTTTGCCCTGTGTAGGGGTGGGAATAAGAAGCTTATGTGATGAGGAATATAAGTTTATTTTGCAAGAAAGGATCAAAGTTTTCTTTGCTCAAGAACTGAGAAACAATAGCCGATGGAAAGAAATGGTGCTGGAGAAACTGAGTCCAGACGTTTATCTAACTTTAGATCTGGACGTCTTCGATCCATCCATCATGCCCTCGGTGGGAACCCCAGAGCCGGGAGGTTTTCTCTGGCATGAGATGACAGATTTTCTTAAAGTTCTGATTCATGAAAAGAATTTGGTGGGGTTCGATATGGTGGAGCTTTCTCCCATACCAGGTCTGGTGGCACCCGATTTTTTAGTGGCAAAGTTGATTTACAAGATCATAAGTTACATGGCTGACAAAAAACGAAATATCTGAATACGCCAAGGATCGAAATTGCCAGAAAATAGAGGAGCTTAAATTTTTTTGCATTTTGAACCTCCAATTTAACGAAGCGGATGTATTGGTGGCAGAAATTTTTTGATCAACATTATCTAAAGATTTATGAGGAGCTGGAGAGAAGAGCCTCCAAAGAGGTGGACTCCATCGTTAGGATGATGGATCTCAAACCCAAAGCTAAGGTTCTGGATCTGTGCTGTGGCTACGGAAGGCATTCCATTGAATTGGCCCAGAGAGGCTTTGCCGTCACCGGATATGATCTTTCCGATTTCTTTCTCGAGAAGGCTAAAAAAGATTCAGCCGCCCTGGGGTTGAAGATCGAATTCAGAAAAGGAGACATGAGAAAACTTCCATTTGAGAATCGATTTGATGCGGTTGTGAACATGTTCACCTCCTTCGGATATTTCGACAAAGAGAAAGATGACCTCAAGGTGATCAGGGGCGTGTGCAAGGCTTTGAGGAAAAATGGGCTTTTTCTCTTGGACCTTAAAAATCGGGAGCAGTTGATCCGAAACTTCCAGAGGAGGAGATGGCATCCAGAGAAGGATTTCATCATGCTGGAGGACAATTTTTTCGATCTGTTCACCGGTCGCTGGGAGAGCACCCGCACCCTTCTTTTCGGCAATGGAAAGAAGACGGAATATTCCTTCTCACTCAGGCTTTATACCTTCGCCGAGATATTGAACCTGCTTAAAAGGTCAGGATTCGTCTTAGAATCGGTCTATGGTGACTTCGATTTCAGCGAATATAGTTTGGACTCACCTCGTATGATTTTAATCTCTCGAAAGATTTAAACCTTTCTCCTTCTACCTTAAATTTATTCGTTTCTTGATAACCTTAAAGCTCCTTCTTTTAAGAAGCTATCCTTGAAAAGCTCGCGTTTGGACCAGGAATTGGTTTTCCAACTTTCCACCGGCGAAAACGTATCCTGTATTTGCATAAGATCAAAAAACTGGACATTCAAGCTGGCCTTAGATCATTCCTGATGATGCACCTAAGCGAGGAACCAAGAAAGCTTCCTTTTAAGTTTAGCTGGTGATTAAAAACAGCGGAATATGGCTATATCTGGGATCCTAAAGTTAACTTACGGCTCTGAAAGTTTTCAAAGGCTTAAGAAACTTTTAGCTTCTGAAAAAAGGAAGGTTTTTGTCTCGGGTTTGGCAGGTTCTGGGAAATCTCTCCTTTTGAGTTATCTAACAAAGGAATTTGCCTCACCCCTTTTGGTCATAACCGCAGATCCGGAGGAGAGCTGGAAGATATATGAGGATTTGATCTGCTTTGTGGGAGAGGAGAAGGTTCGACTTTTCCCCAGCTGGGAGATTCTGCCTTATGAGTTGAAAGTTCCTCACAATGAGGTCATCGGAAGACGGCTGGAGAGCTTATATGATCTGGTTACGGGCAAAGATTCGGTGGTGGTGACCACCGTGCGAGCCTGTATGGAAAAAACCATCCCTCCGGAGGAATTAAGGAAAAAAAGCATAAGTCTTAAGGTGGGGAAGAATGTAGATATTCAGCAACTTTCTCAAAAACTTATTGATTTAGGATTCAAAAGATTTCCTCAGGTGGAGGAGGTCGGCACCTATAGCATAAGGGGAGGGATCCTGGATGTATTCCCTTATTCCTCCTCCGATCCAGTAAGAATTGAATTCTTTGGAGACAGAATCGAATCGATCAGAACATTTGCGGTTCTGGATCAGAGGTCTTTGCAGAAGATCGACTCTGCTTTGATTCTGCCTAAGAGAGAGGTTTTGATCGAAGGCCACAAGCTGGAAGAATGCTTTTCCCAACTGAGCTCAGATCAAGCTGATAGCTTAAGGGAGAAAATTCAGTTTCATGAGGAAATGCCGGGATTAGAATGGCTGGCAACTTTGTTTGGACTGCCTCGGGTCCACATCTTGGATTATCTTTCCTCCGATTCTATCCTGTTTCTGGATGAGCCCTCCATAATTGAAAGGAAGTTGGAGCTGATTTATCAGGAGACCGAAAGGCTATTTGCCGAGGCACAAAAGAAAAAAGAGGCTGGTCCCGAACCAAATATCTTATGGGGCAAGCCGGAAAGCTTTTTTGAGAAGGCAAACCGATTCAGAGCCATAAATCACCTTTCGATGGGCCAAAAACGCCAAGGCGTTTTTGTGGGAATGCAAGAGCCCGCGGTCTTCGGCGGAAATGTGGATCTGCTTAAAAAATCAATTAGGCGCCTTCAGTCTGAAAAACTGAAAGTTTTCATATTCTGCGATAATGTGGGGCAGAAGGATAGACTGGCTGAGCTTTTGGGAAGTTATGCGGAGGATGTTATCTGGGAGGTAAAGAATCTTTCCGGTGGCTTCAGCTTCCCTGAGGTGGGTTTGGTGGTTTTAACCGATCATCAAATCTTCTCTCGATATTTCTGGCGTCGGCGCAAGCGGCGATTTAATGAGGGCATCGCCTTATCCTCCTATTCCGCCTTATCTGAAGGAGACTTTGTGGTGCACATCGATCACGGGATCGGCAGATATGCTGGACTGGTTAGCTTAGAGGTGGATAAAAGAAAAAGGGAATGTCTGAAGCTTATCTATCAGGGAGATGATAAGCTATATGTTCCCATTGAGGAGTTTAATCGGGTCCACAAGTTTGTGGGAAAGGAAGGAGCTCCCACCCTATCCAAACTCGGCGGAACCTCTTGGGAGAATCTGAAAAGGAGGACCAAAAGGGCTATTCAGGATATGGCTCAGGAGCTGATCCAGCTTTATGCGGAAAGAAAAGCCAGACCCGGCTTTGCCTTCTCTGCTGATACGATTTGGCAGAAGGAGCTGGAAGCTTCCTTTATCTACGAGGAGACCCCAGACCAGCTTGCGGCAATCGATGCGGTAAAAAAGGATATGCAACAAAAGACCCCGGCCGATAGACTGATCTGTGGAGACGTGGGATATGGGAAGACCGAGGTGGCGGTGAGGGCCGCGTTTAAGGCGGTGTTGGACGGAAAGCAGGTGGCGGTGTTGGTTCCCACCACCATCCTAGCTCAACAGCATTTCGTCACCTTCTCCGAAAGACTAAAAAGTTTTCCGGTGAGGGTGGAGATGCTTTCCCGGTTTAAAAGTAGAAAGCAACAGAAGGAAATCGTCCAGGGCTTGAAGGAGGGCTGGGTTGATGTGGTCATCGGCACCCATCGCCTCATCCAGAAGGACGTTAAATTCAAGGATTTGGGACTTCTGATCATCGATGAGGAACAAAGGTTTGGAGTAGCTCATAAGGAAAAGATTAAAAAAATGCGTCGGCTGGTTGACGTTATCACCTTAACTGCCACCCCCATCCCTCGCACCCTTCAGCTTTCCCTTCTGGGCGCCAGGGATATGTCCATCATCAACACCCCTCCCAAGGATAGGCTTCCTATCCATACGGAGCTAGCGAGGTTCGACAAAAAGCTCATCGCCGATGCTATCCTAAGGGAGGTGGATCGGGGAGGACAGGTGTATTTCGTCCACAATCGGGTGCAGACCATAGAGGCGATGTATAGATTTTTGAAGGACCTGGTTCCCCAAATCAGAATCGCCATTGCTCATGGACAAATGGAGGAGAGCCTTTTAGAGAAGGTCATGCTGGATTTTCTGGCTCATCGGTATGACCTCCTTTTGGTCACCTCCATAATTGAGTCGGGCATAGATATTCCCAGCGTAAACACCATCATAGTTAACCGTGCGGATAGGTTTGGACTGGCTCAGCTTTATCAACTGCGCGGACGGGTGGGAAGATCTAACGTTAGAGCATATGCCTATCTTTTGATACCCCAAGTGAAACTTTTAACCCAAACGGCTCGAAAACGACTTAAAGCCTTGGAACAGTTCACTCAGCTTGGATCGGGCTTTCATCTGGCATTAAGGGATCTGGAGATCCGGGGAGCAGGAAATCTTTTGGGGCCTCAACAGCATGGCTTCATTCAGGAGGTGGGCTTTGACCTTTACTGTCGGCTCCTGGATGAGGCAGTAAAAGAATTTAAAGGAGAAAAGATAGAAAGACTGCCGGAGGTGAAAATCCAGATCGATCTGGATATCTATATTCCGGAAAGCTATATCTCCGATAGCCAACAGAGGGTGGAAATATACAAAAAACTTTCAGAAGCTAAATCTGTAGAAGAGATAAAAGGGGTGGAGGCTGAGATGGTTGACAGATTCGGCGCTCCCCCCAAAGAGGTGAAAGATCTTCTCAATCTTACTGCCATTAAAGTCTTAGCCTCACATCTGGGGATTGATCGGGTCTCTTTGAAAGACAACCTTCTTTTGCTGCAATTTTCCCAGAAGAAAAAGATAGCAAAAAAGGATATAGAGAACCTCAGACGGAAAATCAACTTCCCCATAGAATTTGTAGTAGATAAGACGGTTAAGCTTTTGGTCAATCTGAGGGGGACGGATCAGAAAAAAACCCTTTTGGTTAAAAATCTCTTGCAAGGGTTGTGAAAGGTTCTTATATTGAAGAATGTTTGGCAGTGAACCGAGGAGAGCATAACATTTTAACTTAACCCAAGGAGGAGTGACGTGAAGAAGGCGACCATACTGGTGCTTGGAGGGATATTGATCTTAGCCTTATCCTCTAATTGTACCACCACGAAGAAGGGGAAAATCGTAGCCCGGGTGGGAGACCGCGTGATTACGGTGGATGATCTGGAGAGAGAATGGAAGAATGCTTCGCGGATTAAAATAAAAGGGATCTCAGAGCTACAGCGAAAAAAGGAATTGGTGGACAAGATGATTGGTGATCAGGTGGTAATCATGGAGGCCTATAAGGAGGGACTTGATAATGAGGTGGAAGCCGACACGAATTTTGTAAAACAGAAAGAGAATTTGCTTTTAAGGATCTTATATAAAAAAGAGATCGCCGATAAGGCAAAGCCCACCGAGTCCGAATTGAAAAAAGAGTATGAAAGGATGAAGCAGGAGGTGCATGCCTGGCACATATTGGTTGAAACCAAACAACAGGCAGATAGCATCTACCAGATGTTGAAGGAGGGAGCAGATTTTATCCAACTGGCAAAGGAAAGAAGCATCGATCCCTCTGCCAAGGAGAATGGAGGAGACTTGGGCTTTTTCCGCTGGGGAAAGATGGTTCCTGAGTTTCAAGAGGTGGCTTTTAAGATGAAGGAGGGAGAAATCTCCCGACCGGTTAAGACCAAATTTGGCTGGCACATCATAAAATTGATCGAACGCCGAGAGGTCGAACAACCACCCTATCAAGAGGCAAAAATGCCCATCGAAGTCAAGCTGAAACGGGATAAACAACAAGAGAGGGTTAAGCAATACTTTGAACAGCTCAAAAAGAAGGTGGGATTCAAGGTAAACCAGAATGCTTTGGATCTTCTTTTATCCAAAAGGGAAGAGGTTCCGCCTGATTCTATCGGTCTGAGGAGGACAGGCGATGTGGTTAATTTAGAGAAGTTCACACCTGAAGAAAAGAGAATGCCCCTCTTTTCATATAATAAGGGTGAACTTAGCGTGGAGGAGTTTGCTAAGAAGTTCAATGAAACGCCCCAGCCCTATCGTCCTCGTCTATCCGATCGGGAAAAGATTGAGGAGATCGCATTTCAGATTCTGGTAAAGGACCTGCTTCTGGAGGTAGCCAAGGATAAGAATCTGGAGCAAAGCGAAGACTTCAAAGAGGAATGGCGGAGGACCAAGGAGGCTGAGATGGCTAACAGGATGAGAAATCAGGTGATCCTGAAAGGGGTGGGAATATCGGATGAGGAGATCAAAAGTTACTATGACAGGCATAAGGACAGATTCACCATCCAGCCTCAGGTTAAAGTCAAAGAGATTCTGGTTAAAACCAAAGAGGAGGCAGAGGATATCTTAAAACAGCTTAAGAAAGGGGCTGATTTTACCAGCTTGGCCCAGGAGAAGACCATAAGAACCTACGCCAAAAACTCAGGTGGTGATTTGGGAAGGTTCACCCGCGCACGTTATCCGGAGATCTTTGACGCGGCTATGAAAATCAACAAGGGAAAGCTGGCTGGACCCATAAAGATAAACGATCGAAAATTTGGGGAAGGCTATTCGGTGATCAAATTGGAGGACAAAACCGAAGGGAGGCTTCAGCCTCTGGAGGAAGTAAAAGATCGGGTAATCTCCATGGCTCGACGGGAAAAGGATAACAACATCTATCAAAACTGGGTGGAGAAGGCTAAAGCTCGATATAAAATAGAAATCTATGATGAGGTGATAAAGTCCACGGTGCCGGAGGAAACTGAAGAGGCACCAACGAAGAAAGGGTAAGAGGTTATTCAATCAAGAAGAGAGAAACATCATAGATAACCTCTGCCCGTTGCCATCAGAAAAGATAAGAATGTTTAGAGGATAAGGATCAAAGGGGAATTGATGTCCTTACCAGTCTGCGGAAAACGGGTTTATTAGCTAACCGGTTTACATGCTTTGATTCCCCAAATAAATTCCATATTCTTTCTCTTTTGATGTTTCGATAAAATCAATTGCCAGCTTAAAGACACCAATTAATATAGAAGGATCACAGGAAAGGTTCCACCCAGAGCTCGACAATTGCAGGATAGAAGTTTTTTATGAAAACGTTTAGAGTTAAACCTCTAATCCACTGGATCGGATTGTTCCTTCCCTTCTGTTTCTTTTCTCTTCTCTTCAACTCATCTTTTGCCCAGCAGGTTTTGGATCGAATTGTGGCGGTGGTGGGTGACCAGATCATCTTAGATTCCGAATTAAAGTTTCAGATCGATTTGTATGTGAATCAGATGGGGATTACCTTAAAAAATGAAGAGGGGAAAAATCAGCTCAAAAGGAATCTTTTGGAACAGGCGATCAACAACAAGTTGCTTTTAATTGCCGCAAAGGAGGATACCACCATCCAGGTAAGCTCCCAAGAGGTGGAGGATGCGGTAAAGGAGCAATTAAAAAAGGTGAAATCTGAGCTAACCCAGGAAGCATTTGAAGCTCAACTCAAAGCCGAAGGCTTAACCGAAAGTGAGCTGAAGAAAAAATATAGGGAACAGATAAAAAACCAGATGATGATCGATCGACTGGTAGCCTCAAAGCTTTCCAAGGTATCGGTGTCGACTAAGGAGGTCAAAGATTTTTACCAAACCTACAAGGATAGCATTCCAGATCAGCCCGAGGCGGTTAAGCTGAGCCACATCCTTCTGGAGATAAAGCCTTCAGCCAAGACCCTAGATTCTTTGAAGAAGAGGGCGGAGAAGGTGTGGGAACTGGCTAAGAAAGGTGAGGACTTCGCCCAACTGGCCTTTTTGTATTCGGACGACCCAAGTGCAAAGGATGGTGGAGATTTAGGATTTTTCAAAAAAGGTGATATGATACCCAAATTTGAGGAGGTGGCTTTTGCTTTAAAGCCGGGAGAGATCAGCCAGGTGGTTCAGACCGAATTTGGCTATCATATCATCAAGGCGGAAGAAAAAAAGGATGGTCAGCTTCGGGCCGGGCACATTCTCATTCTGGTTCGTCCTTCCCCGGAGGACTCCTCTCAGGTAGAAGAGCTGGCAGATAGCCTCTACCGCCAGTTGCTTGAGGGGAAGGATTTCGGAGATCTGGCAAAGAAATTCTCCGACGATGAGGAGTCAAAAAAGATGGGGGGAGAGCTGGGCTGGTATCCAGTGGATCAGATGACCCCCGAATTCAAAGAAGGGGTTAAGGATTTAGAGATCGGAAAGATAAGTCCACCATTGAAAAGCCAGTTCGGCATTCATATCCTCAAGGTTCTGGACAGAAGGGAACAAAGAAAGCTAAGTTTAGAGGATGATTGGGATACCATAAAGGATATGGTCCGGCGCAAAAAGACCAATGAGCTGATTGCCAAATGGGTGGAGAAGCTACGTGAAAAGACCTATGTGGAGATAAGATTGTAGAAGGGTGGCAGATCGCTGTTCATACCGACTGCCGACAAGAAAACCACGTTGCATTGTGGTTTTGTAGTCCCGATGTCCATGCTGGATAGCAGTTTGGCATGGGAATAACAATATCCTGACGCAACCGAAGAAGCTAACATGCGTTTGGACAGTTTTCTTTCAGAGGTTCGGTTGATAAAAAGACGCACCCAAGCAAAGAAAGCGTGTCAGGCAGGAATGGTTTTGCTGGACGGAAAGCCGTCCAAACCAGGAAAAGAGGTGAACACAGGACAGACCATAACCATAAATTTCGCTAACAGAGTTCTGGAAGTAGAGGTGCTGGATATTCCGTTGCGGAACTTAAGAAAAGAGGAAGCAACGAATTTTTATAGAGTAGTAAGGGAAGAAAGAAAAAAAGAAGACCTATTTTGATTGTGATTCCATTGTTGGTAACAGGCGTCTTGCCTTTTACCGAGTAGAGATAATTCATCAATTGCCCTTCACGACTTTCCTCTCGCCTGGGGGGAATCAGGGAAAGGACAACGGATTAAATGGATGAAGCATATAAGATGGGACAAATTATTGTATCCGTCTAATCCACTTGATCCATTGACTACCATCAAGATTGACCTCGAAGCATCACAGAAACATTTTAATTTTAATTTTTCTCTTGTCATATAAAAATCTCCCATTTAATTATCTATAACCCTCAAACTCAACGGAGGTTTGCGATGCACCGCTTGGTTATCTTTTCAGGGTTGATCATCCTGGTCTTTCTTGCCAGTTTCGGTTAGGCAGAAATTCCCAAGCTGATCAACTATGAGGGGATGCTTACCGATAACTCAGGCAATCCTTTGAGCGGCTCTTATAATCTAACCTTCAAGATTTGGACAGATACCACAGGAGGACGAAATTTATGGACTGAAACTCAAGATGGGGAACAAGTTCAGAATGGATTGTTTAATGAAATTTTGGTGAAACAAACAACGATGAATATACCGATTGA
>JAOZNS010000287.1:0-2091 GCA_029933635.1 Candidatus Zixiibacteriota bacterium
GATTTGAAAATCCTACCCCAAAAAAACTTATGAACACAAACTCTCTAACTTACTGAATCGACACAAATTGCCTTTACCTTAGAAAAGCAAGCTATTTGAGCATCATCGTCCTATTATTTATAGTTAGTATCATTTGACCTCTGGTTGTAGATGTGCTAAATTGATGAGCTTTTGATTCTAAACCAGGAGGTCAAAAATGAGTAGAACCGAAAAAGCTTATGGTATCACCAGGCTTAAATCCAAGGATGTAAAAGCTGCCATCATCCAAAAGATTATTGAAGACTTTAATCTTACTCCCATCTTAGCTGAAGCCTACTTTTCACAGATATCCTCCTATTTTGCTCAGCATGCTGAGTTAGATTTAAAGACCGGGCAAGTTTCATATCAAGCCGTAGCTGAGTCCGAGCATGCGGGCAAACCCATTGCCTTGTGTAGAAAAATCTCGGTTAAACTAACTTTGCATGATCCTCAAGCCGACTTGGAGATCCTTCAACAAAAAGGGATTGCCGGATTAAGACGCCATCGCCTCAAAAGACTCACTAAAGAAGCCATAGACCAAGGTGGGGTTTTATCCTACGAGGATCTGGCTATTCTTCTTACCACCTCCATCGTTACTATTAAAAGGGATGTAGCCTCTCTCCGAAGAGAAGGGGACTCCATCCTTTCCCGAGGCTGGAGACATGATATGGGAAGAGGTATCTCCCACAAGACCCAGATCATCCACATGTATCTTTCCGGCTATCAGTTCTCGGAGATTGAACAGAAAACCCATCATTCCGAATCTGCCGTTGCCAGATACTTAAGAGATTTCACCCAGGTGGTCACTTTGCGTAAACAGAAGCTTACCCAAGGTCAAATCCGCCAGGTCACCGGATTCTCCCACCGATTAGTGGGTGAATACCTTAAACTCTTCTCCAAGTATGATCCTAAAACCAATGACCGATTAAAAAACCTGATCAGTCCCCAACCCTGCCAAAAAAAACAACGGAGGAGAAGATGAAACTTAAATTCGCCAACCGAGATAGAAGACCACAGACCAAAGAGGCTATCTGTCTGAGAAAATTCAATCGGCTCAAAGGGAAATCATTAAAACAGGTCCTCTTGTACCGATTCCTGAATCAGTATGGCTATGACAAAGGAGAAGTCACCGCTAAAGCTATCGTGGAGGATATTCTTTCCCTGATAGAGCGTTATTATGTATACTCTGCCAACAGCGATGGCATCCATCTCTCTCAGGGACAGTTGGTCTGGTTAGCACCGCCCATAGACGAATTTCCCAAAAGAGGAAAAACTATTCCCCAAACTAAAATGAAACCAGTGATCTTAACCTTCGTCTCTCAGGAGGATGTTGAATCTATCAAAGACGGCTTCAAATCCAGAGAACTCAGACTGAGACGTCTGGAGAGATGGACCAATGAAGCCTACGATCAGGGAGCCTTATTAACTCAGCTGGATTTAGCTATCCTTCTCAATGTCTGCGATAGCTTGGTAAGAGAATATGTGGCTGAATATCAAAGCCTCACCGGGAGACTCCTCCCCACCAGAGGAAATGTGCAAGATATGGGAGCGGGTATAAGCCATAAAACCGAGATAATCAGCCTTTACCTCCAGGGTTATCTTACTCCTACCATCGCGGTTAAAACCAATCACTCCAAAGAAGCCGTGGAAAGATACATCCGAGACTACGAGGTGATCAAACTCTTAGCTGACAAATTTGAGGACCCGGAAAAAATATCCCTTATCTCCAGATTAAGCAAAAAGGTGGTCTCACAATACCTGGATCTAATACCTAATGATAAATTGTCAGAGAACAAGAAAAGCAAAACATCCGGTGCTTTTTAATTGCTTTTCACATTTAAAAACATATCTTTATTTAACGACCAAAGGTCATTTGATACTATTTCACCAATGTCATCTTTTTGGTTTGATGGAAATCATCCGCCTGTAATCGATAGAAGTAAATCCCACTGCTTAGCTGAACTCCATCATCGCCTCTCCCATCCCAGTGTAAGCTTTGGGTTCCGGCATCCTGAAGACCATCAAACAAAGTCCTCACTCTCTGTCCCAGCACGTTATATATGGTCAGCTTAT
>JAOZNS010000287.1:2101-2837 GCA_029933635.1 Candidatus Zixiibacteriota bacterium
CTGGGAAGATAGTATTTGATATCAGTCTCCGGATTGAATGGATTGGGCTGATTCTGGAACAGGGCAAAGCTCTTGGGAGTATTAGGATTATCGGTTAGGTCTTCGATGTCGCTGGTTTCACTGACCCTCAGAACAACCTGAATGCTATGCTTAAGATCTTTGGACTTTGCACTAGCAAGCTTCTGTGCGGTGATGGTTAGAGTATACCATCCGGTGTCAGTCTGAGTGGAGGTGTAGACATTCAGAATGGTAGAATCAGTTGGAGTGAGCGTAGTCTGGTCAAAAATCCCGCTATCTGGTGGATCTGGTAGTCCAGAGACAAATAGGGTGCAAGGATCATCAAAACCAGACAAAGAAGAGAGCTTTACTTGATAAGCCACGGCTTGTCCACCCATCACATACTGGGTGTCTGGAGAGGCGGAGATGATGAAACCCGGTGAAACGTTCACTGAAAATTCACAAATATCCTGAAGTCCACAAGAATCGGCCGCCATCAAACGAATGGAGTAATTTCCATCTTCTTCTCCGGTGGTAACCCATTCTACGTGATTACCAACTAGGCTGGGGTTGTTGGTGGCGGAGGGGGTGATGCTCAAGAAGGTGATCAGAGCAGTGTCTCCGTCCGGATCGAATACGGAAAAATCTGTGCTGATAAAGGTCTCCCCAGCATAAACGCTATCATCATCCGGACAGGTTAACTGGGGAGCCCGATTATACACGGTCACGTCAAAATAAC
>JAOZNS010000288.1 GCA_029933635.1 Candidatus Zixiibacteriota bacterium
ACCCGATACCGCCGACTCCCGCAAAGGCAGTGGTCACATGACCGCCTGCTTCCATATAGTTTACATTGGAAAGGGCAGTGCTGGTGTGTGTGCCCGCATCGGTCAGGACGAAGCTTCCGGTCGCCTTCTTGAACGCCATGCTGCCGTCTAAGGTCACAAAACCGAATACGTCGAGGCTGACTGTGCCATTGGCCTGAAGCAGCGAACCCTCTGACCCGGCAAAATCAAGATCAATGGAGTTCCCGCCACCCGTGCTTATTGTAAGAGGTGATCCACTAAAATCGACCACCGTGGCATTGGCTACGCCATTGGTTGTACCGCCGCCCTGGTTAATGGCAACATAAAAGTTTGAAACTGCTACTGTAAAACCCTCCATTCCTATAAAGGAAGCTCCGCCTACCGTGGCCTTAACCGCAGACCATGTTCTTAAATCAGTCTGTGTCGCGGGATCGATAATTTCCGGTGCAATTAATGCCAATGCAAAGTCGACACCGGTAAGAGATAAGCCAATGGCCCCCCCGCTCGACGCAGGACCATTTACCCCGGCGAAGGCATCCACATTAGAGGCTCCAATAGTTAAAAGCTCCACATCGGCAGTGGTGTCATCAGAAAGTGTAACCGTCCTCGCCGATTTCTCGACTGTAAAATTACCGCTGGTGTAAAAGAACCCATTCACCTCAAGGTTCATCCCGGTCACAGAGACGTACTGAACATCCTTAGCGGATGTCAGATCTGCCGAAACACCATTGATGATAATCGTTTCGCTGGCGGTGGAATAATCGACACTCGTGTCATTTAGCTGTACCCTGACAGACGAAGCACTCGCGCTCGCCAATCCGCAACCCTCAAAGTAGAACGTGCCAGATACATCCAGAGCTTTAGTGCCGTCTTCATTCAAAACCATCGCAAGGGTTCCGCCGGATACACCGATTTTAAAAGAACCCGCTACTACCTCCGCACTCACACCCTGCCCAGTAGCCCTGACCTGAGAACCAACTCTGTCAAAACCAATGCTACCACCAATGTTTACAAAATCGCCAATGCTTAGGTTGCCGCTGGTGCTTATCGGGCCGGATGCTTTGTTGGCAATGAGGGTTAGAAACTGGTCGCGCATCGCTGTGGTATCGAAGTTGAGATCTTCTATATCGCCCGGAACTTGAGCAACTTCTAAGACATATTTATTTGCCTGCAGTTCGGGTTTGAAATACAGCCCATCTCCTATCCAAAGATCGGTAAATGCGCTAAAGTCTCCGGATAGTGAACCAAAAGTCATAAAATCAAATCTATCACCCAGCGAAGGTTTAAAATCGTTGATGAGTGAAACGGCAAGGGTTCCATCGAGTGTTGCAAGATTTGTTACATTTACTTGATCGTAACCGCTATCAGGGTTTTCGAGTGGTCCAGGTCCGGGAGTGAGACCTCCAATCTCAATGAGCAGTGTTTCCCCGGATCCAAGGGTAAAATCGGTATAGTTCTCAATGCCGGGTGAATTCCCGGGGCTCACCACTCCACAGCCGGTGAAATCTCCGAAGCTCTCTCCACGGCCCAAAAGCTCATTTCCTTGAAGCAGGTTGGAGGGGGGGTCACCAGTCAGCGAAGATAAAGGAACGTCATTCAGGTCAACCGACAGGTCGAGGCAGGTGGGATCAAATATGTTATCACTGGATAGATATATATAAAGGATAGGCTGGGGAGAGTCTGAGGTAGGGGTTTCAGCCTCACTCACTGCCGCGGGAAGCTCGGCAAAGAGGGCACCGGAGGTCTGAATATCTACCACGCTGCTGAAATCCTGGGCATCCAGGAGATCTGCCAGTGTGACCTCAGGCGAGCCTGGCGGGTCCAGTCCATGAAAGACGAATTCTGCCCGGGCATCCAGATTTACCGTGCCGTTCTCGACCTTCAGACGCAATTGAGGTAGCTCGTTTAGGGTGAGACCAACCTCTATGTTCTCTCCGTCCATATGGACCCGAGCCTCAAGCTGGTCCACTGCAATGAAAAACTGATGCCCAGGATCAACCCCAAAAGTAAAATCGAACGTCAGGCAGGCGGTAAAGGCAAGTTCCACCTCTCCCTCAAGGACCACACCCGCTTCTGCAGGCACGTCCCCGACATGAAGGCGCACTTCACCGCTTTGGGTCGCGCCAAAATTTAGAGAGAAGCGGATCTCATTGTCATCCGCATCAAACCCGCCGGTTAGGGCACTAACTGTGATGGTGAGAGCGCCGTAGGGGCCGGATATATCTTGCAGTGCTGTGAGAAGATCATCAGTTGTGGGCGGATCGGTGGCGTCATTGAAATAATCGTAAACAGGTGTATAGAGGCTGTCGTGCAGTATCTCATAAAGGCCGGGAAGCCCTCCAAGGTCGGCAGTGTCTATTAAGGGAAGTTGGGCTGCAAAATCACTGAAATCTCCCAGCAGGTTGCCAAAGTTGGCCAGTTCCTCCAAACCCTGGAGAATAGCCGCCTCTTGAGCTTCGGTGATGTCAGCGTTTGTGAGCGCACCAAGTGGAGACCGGGAGCCCATTGTGCTTCGTCCGCTGCGGGGATGATCCTGGTCGGGATTGTCATCCGACCTGGTGCTGTCATCTTCGTCTGTTAATCCGGAAAAGATGTCGTCCAGGTTTTTGGAGGGGTCGTATTCTGAAGGTTGATGAGCGGATTGGTCTTGAGATGTATCTTCTCCTGAGATCAGAACCTCTTCCACGCCCGGAGCTTCCGGGGCGGCATCGAACAGACGATCCAACTGGTCAGGCGCTACCACATGGATTGCCCCAAAAAGCGGATCGCCTGAGAGCATGATCCGCTCTTCGAGGCTTTCAAGCTCAA
>JAOZNS010000289.1 GCA_029933635.1 Candidatus Zixiibacteriota bacterium
GATTCTGACGGCAACAAGCACCTACCCCGAGCGGTCAGATGCCCACATCTGACCGTAAAGCGGGGAGGGTGGCAGAATTGGGATTCTGCCACCTCAGTTGGGTTGACCGGCAAAAGAGGGTGGTGGCAGAAGGGGGATTCTGCCACCTCGGACGATCCACAAGATGGTCCTTCTTAAGTAAGCAGCATTTACGGACGGGGCTTCAGACCTGTCCGAGGGGGAGTGTAGACTGAGTTTACAGTTATTGTTCCAGCGAATGTATAGGCTACAAGGCTCTTTCAGAAAAGAAAATGGTTTAGCCTACGCCCTTGTGTAGGGAAGTTTTACAACTTTCCGAAAAGAGCTAAGTGTGCAAATAGCTGCACATCTTCTTAACTTTTTGAAAATTAGCTACTTAAAGGAAACAGCTTTCATTAGGCATATTTATTGCAGTAATCTTTATTGAAGAAAGGCTTCTACATAGAGGGGCAAAAAACCTCTCTCCGCAAATTAGTGCCGGTAGGGCTTTTGCTCTAACGGAACAGAGATGAAGTTAACCCCTAAACAAGGAGGGAAGAAATGAAAGTGAAGATCGCTATAGGAGCTTTGGTCTTTGCTTTGCTCTTCGCTGGTGCCGCCTTTGCCCAAAAGGCCCCCCTCTATCCCCAGGGGATAGGATGTTACCTGATGGCCAGCGGGGTTGATCTGCACAAGCAGTCAGAGGAGTTCATCAGGGGCGATTATAACTGTGATGGAGCGCTGTTGACCAATGACCCCCTGATGGAGTTACAATACATCTTTGGAGTTCCTGGTTCTACTCCCCCTTCCTGTGAAGACGCGGCTGATTATGATGATGACGGCAGTGTTCTGACCAATGACCCTCTGATGGCTCTGCAGTTCATCTTTGGCGTTCCAGGTTCCAGTGCACCACCGCCCCCCTATCCTGACTGTGGACCTGATCCCACTGGTGATGACCTGGACTGTGTCTGGCATGAGTTCTGTATGGGTCCGAAAAAGTAGCTACAGCTCACCCTGTGGGGCTTGTCTTTCTGGCGAGCCGTCAGATCCCCAGATCCGATGGTATAAGGATGGTGGGCAAAAAAAATTGGGGTTTGGACAAAAAAAGTGTTGACAACGGGTAATCGATTTTGTATATTAAGAATCGAACGAGTGGGGTAAATCAAGCTGTTCTTTGATTTAAAGCTCCTTTTTGGGATTCATTGAGGATTCCGACAAGGGTAAACCCCGAGCAATCGGGGGGCACAAAGCCACGGGTCACATCCAAGGGAGATATAGGAAAAAAAGACGGTAATAGAGGCTGTGATAGCCGGGCTGCCGAAGAATCGGATAAGCCGATTTTACGGTAGCCCGGTTTTTTGTTTCCCTTCGGAATCGCTGATGAACGCAGCTTCATCGAGGTGGCAGAACCCCGATTCAGCCACCCGGTTGAAAACAGGAAAAGACTTACCACGGATAACCATGGAAAATTAGCAATTTCGAGTTTCTGTGTTTATTCGTGTGGATTCGTCCATTCGTGTCATTCGTGTTCCACAGTTTCATTGAAAACTGAGAGCCAAAACCAGTTGAGGAAAGGGGGGATGAATTTTCCGCGAACTCAACCGGCTCTTATGATAGAGGGAGATCGGCCTGTTTCGATCTCCAGAGTAGTTAAACCTTAAACTTCCTTATGTAAAGGAGGGAGAAAAAATGGCTAAGAAGTTGCTAATTGGTCTGTTGGCCACGGCGATGCTTCTTATCGGGGTAAATGCTTTTGCCGCTACCCCGCAGAAGCTGACCAACCTGCAGTATACTGGCGAGCCAGCAGGAGATAATATGGGCTTCATCGTCACCTTCGGTGAGAACTGCAGCGCTCCGTGGCATAGCCTGTGGTTTGGGTGGCAGGGCCCGGGCGTGATGCAAGCCAACAAGTACGAGCTGCTGGGCGAGATGGACATTTACTCCATTGAAGGCTGGTTTTACTTCTATCCCGGTTATTCTTTCCCAGGACTCAATGCGACCTTTCACGTCTGGCAGGATGATGGAGCGGGACTTCCGGGGACCTCCGTTTACGCTGGTCCGGCGATGCCCATTCCCAGCGACCCAGGTTGGCAGATCTTGACTGATGAAAATGGCACGCTGGTTCATCTCTCCGCTGGCACTTATCACTTCGGCTATGAGTTCACCGGCGAAGACACTGCCGCCATTATGACGACAGCGGATACGGGATGCTGGGCTGCTCCCCATGAGGTGAGTTCCGTTTATGACCCTGGAACTGCTACCTGGTATTCCCTTACCGATTTCGGCTTCCCCGCGGATGACTTCCAGTGGGACATCTATGTCACCGGTGAATACACCGAGTGCGTGGACGAGATCGCCCTTGGTGACTGCTCCTGCCTTACTGGTGGCGTGGGGAAAACGGTCAACGTCCCGGTCTATGTGGTCACCTGCGGCACGGAGAACCTGGACGCGGTCACCTTCCATATGACCTGGGATCCTGCTTATTTCGATGTGGGCGGCGCCATCTACGATGTCTCCGGCACCGATGCCTGCGGCAACAACTTCACCACCCTGTATGATGTTATCCCCTCACCGTTTATCTTCAACGGTGGTGTGGACACCACTGCAGGGAGTATGACCTGGGGTGTTGTTGCTTCGATGACCGGAACTCCTGACTGGCCAGTTCCTGAAATCTACCACATCTGGGACATCCCGGTGACCCTGGCGGACACGCTCGATGTCTTCGGTCTGGATCGTTGCTATCCTCTGCATCTGGTTGATGGGGACAACTATGTCACCTACAACGTGACCAACGTCTTCAGCACCCTGATCGATGGTGGCATCTTC